>DATJXP010000172.1:0-2858 GCA_035500035.1 Candidatus Acidiferrum sp.
CAATGGCATGGTCGAGCTGGCCACTGTGGACAGTGTTGGAAGCATTACGTAATTCCGGCACTTGCGATAACACCGCATTGCCGCGTTGCAACGCATCGGCAAGCGCCGCATCTCCCGTGTTGGCTTCCGGAAAATAAATGTCATACAGCTGCAGTTGTACGCCGGCCTCGGTCAAGCGCGAGCTGAGCTGGGCCATCGTCTCCCG
This sequence comes from Candidatus Acidiferrum sp., assembly GCA_035500035.1. Lineage (GTDB taxonomy): Bacteria > Pseudomonadota > Gammaproteobacteria > Pseudomonadales > Pseudohongiellaceae > CAILUG01. The sequence goes on from DATJXP010000172.1 coordinate 206, forward strand.
CGACCACGGCCACGCACCGACTTCCTGCAAGCTCTTCTCGTCGATGGCGATGATGCTGAAGCGTTGCTCCGACTGCGTAGCAGGGTTGATCTGCCAACCGAGATTGCCCACCTGTTCTTCCAGGGTGTGCAGCGGACCCGGCATCGCAGCCTGCAACAACCACACAAGCGCCGCCGCCACCAGCAACAGCAATACGCGGCCCTGCCATGCCGGCAGTCGGCTGAACAACGTTGCCATCGAAAGTGCGGCGTTATTGTGGCTGGTCGCGGCCATCAGTGTTTCAGGCCCCACAGCGTCAGGCCTTCCACTGTGCCGCCAGAGAGAGCTTTCTGGAACAGATAGCCCGCTTCCTTGCCGTCAAGACTGACGGCTCCCGCCACGCTTTGATCATCATGGCGGGATACAAAATAACCAGACGAGTTGATGGAGCCGGTATCGGAAAACGTGAAACTGCCGGTTTTGTCCTGATTCAACTGCAACGACGTGGAAAACTGCGATTGGTTGAAATCAATCGACAGCTGTCCGCCATTTACCTGCATCAGTTCGGTTGTCCCGCCGGATTTATAAAAAGCCTGCGCCTTGGTCAGATCGAAGGCCAATGCCCCCAACCCCGTCTGAACCGTTGATTTCCCCGCAGGCTCCGAACGAAACAGCCCGTAAGTCTCGCTGCCTACTGTAATCTGCATGCCGCTGGTTATTGGCACATTGGCGGATACGGTGATGCGCTCGCTGGACAGATCGACGTCGCTCCAGCGACCCCAAACCAGTTGGGTATTACTGGTGAGCGCTTCGACGGTTTGCGCCACCGTCGGCGTGAACTCCGGTGTTGGTGTTGGTGTCGGTGTTGGCGTAACGGTAATCGGCGGGTCCGGTGTCTTCACCACCGGCTCATTATTGGCCAGCGTGGTATTCACCGCCCGCGACGTTACCGTTTCGGAGTAGAGATCCTTGTTTTCCGCGGGTTTCGTTGGCTTGCCAATGGCATCCGGTTTGCCGGAAATATCGGCCAAGGCCGCTTGCGCCTGGGCATTGCTCGCCGGCAACAGCGCCGACGAAATGCCGGCTGTCGTTGTATTCAGTTGCAGCATCTGTCGGGACAGGCCGCTCAGCTCGACCGCATTCTGGTTGCAAGGACCGAGCGCTGCAGCAGAACACTGGCTGGAAAAGGGTGCCACGACGATGGCGCCTTCGTTGACGATGGCGCGCACGGAACGGCTGTCGGCATTGACGGCAAAGTCGGTGCCGCGCACGCCGATCGCCGCAATTGGCGTATTCAACCGAAAATTCTGGCGCGCCTGCTTTGCGGCCTCGCCGGAGATCGCGCGGGTAGTGCCTTCGACCAGATTCAGTTTTATAGCGGAATTTTGCGGATTTTGCTGGTCGTAATCGTAACGGAGGATTTCCAGCGTGCTTGACGGCCGCACGCTGACCAGCTCGTCGTCGACGAAATGGATATGCACATGGCCATTGGCTTCGGTCTCGACCACGTCGCTGACACGGATTGGCAAATGAACCGAGGCAACGACTCTCGAACCATTGGCATGCATAACGGTAGCCTTGCCGAGCACCAAGGTGATCTCACCGACGGATGCAGCAGGCAGCTCGCTCTTTGCCAATACAAGTCCAGCCACCGGAACGACGGCCAGCGTTAGCAGAATTTTGTTCAATGATCCGGTCAAGCGGCGCATAGGTTCGCCTCCCACCCTTTACTTAGACTTATTACATTACGCCGATTCGCCGCAAGAGCGAGTGATTCCGGTCACATGCAGCGGATATCACGGGTTTTGCCGTTGCAACTCAGGCACTTATAATCCCCGAACCTTTATGCGCCCTACCAGCGCCGAGCCCTTGCACGAGCCCCCTGCATGGTGGTCACACCTGAGCTGTTGAACTTTTTCCCGCTGCTGAAGCTGCTGCCAGCCAGCAGCCTGGCGTCGCTTGCGCAAGCGGCAACCGTGGAAAAGTTCGCCCGCCGCGCCGTGGTGCTCAATGCCGGCCAGCACGAGCAGCGCATTTGCTTTCTGTTCGAAGGCCGCTTGCAAGGCGTCGATTTTACCGTCGACGGCCGGGAAGTGGGGCTGTTTTTCGTCGAGCCCGGCGATTTTTGCGGCGAACTGGCGCTGTTCGACAAGGGTCCTCAACCCGAGTACATCATCGTACTTTCTCCCGCAGTAGTTGTGTGGGTGCCGCTCGAAACACTGCGCGAATTGATGCTGGCGTGTCCGCCGCTGGTGAACTTCCTGGGTGATCGTCTGGCACGTCGCATTCGTCAATTGCTGCATCAACGCTCGCTGCTCGGCATGCCCAATATCGCTCAACGCGTCTGCAGCCAGTTGTGGTTGCTGGTTGAAGAAATCGATAAAGCCCATATGAAGGGTGGCACGATCAGGAATCCGCCGACGCATATGGAAATCGCCATCATGCTCAACCTGAGCCGGGAAACCGTGACGCGTGTATTCCAAAGTCTGCAGCAGCAGGATGTCGTACAGCGTGACGGTGCTTCGCGCCTGCAAATACCGTCCCTTTCATTATTGAAAGGTTACGCAGACGGCAGTCGCGAGTTGTAGGTCGGCCTCGTTGCCTTGGGCTACAATTTCGAATCTTTTGGCGGCAGTTTTTTCGACAACACAGGCTCAGGCTTGATAACAGGAAC
>DATJXP010000173.1:0-3098 GCA_035500035.1 Candidatus Acidiferrum sp.
AGAAGCCTGTACCTGACCCTGACATGCCGCTCCCAGCGTGTTTCAGAAACCTATGCCTGACCCTGGCATGCTAAGATTCTCGAACTAACCAATCAACAACAAGGAACCCCCCATGTCGAACGATTCCCGCAAAGCCCTGCGCGACCTAGGCCTCAAAACCCGCACCGAAGTCCTCGGCAAACAATACGTCGATGCCGCGATGAACAACCGCAACGACTTCAACAGCGGCCTGCAGGACCTGCTGAACGAATACTGCTGGGGCGCCGGCTGGAACGGCCCCGGCCTCACCCGCAAGGAACGCAGCCTGATCAACCTCGCCATGCTGACCGCGCTCGGCCGCACGCACGAAGTCGCCACCCACGTACGCGGTGCCAAGAATAACGGCCTGACCAACGAACAGATCGCCGCCGTGTTCCTGCAAACCGCGATCTACTGCGGCGTACCCGCCGCCGTCGACAGCTTCCGCGCCGCCGGCCCCGTGCTGGCCAGTTGGGAAGGCGAACGCAACGCCGGCATCGGCAACAAAGACAAGAAGAGCAAAAAGAAAGGCAAAAAAGACAAGAAGTAACCACCGATGACTTACGCAGCTGTCACACCGCCGGCGACGATAGGCTTCGTCGGCCTCGGCAACATGGGCTATCCGATGGCGCTGAACCTGGCCAAAGCCGGCTTCAAACTCGCCGTCGCCGACCTGAACCAGGATGCCGTCAAAAAGTTCTGCGCCGAAGCCGAAGGCGCAGTTGCTCCGACTACGCTGGCCGAACTGGGCCAGCGCAGTCGAGTGGTCATCACGATGCTGCCCGACGGCAAGGCGGTGCGCAAAGTGCTGCTGGGAGCCGATGGCATCGTCGGCGGTTTGCAACGCGACGCGTTGCTGATCGACATGAGCTCCAGCTCGCCGGTCGACACGCGTGAACTGGCGCGGGAACTGAAAGCAAGGCAGATCGATCTGATCGATGCCCCGGTGTCGGGCGGCGTGGTGAAGGCAGTATCCGGCGGCCTCGCCATCATGGCCGGCGGCGAGCCTGACGCGATCGCCGCGGTCGAGGGCGTGTTCGCGCCGCTCGGCAAGGTATTCCGCACCGGTGCCAGCGGCAGTGGCCATGCGATGAAGGCGATCAACAATTTCCTGTCGGCCACCACGCTGGCGATCACGTCGGAAGCGCTGATCGCCGGCACCAAGTTCGGCCTCGATCCGAACACGATGGTGGACATCATCAACGCCTCCACCGGCCGCAGCAACAGCAGCGAACACAAGTTCCCCACCTTCGTGCTGCCGCGCAAGTTCAACTCCGGTTTCTTCCTCGGCCTGATGGCGAAGGACCTGCGTTTCGCCAAGGCCTTGAGCGATGCCGTCGACGCACCCAACATTTTCGTCAACGCCATCTCGAAGTTGTACGACGAGGCCGAACAGGAATTCGGCCCGCTGGCCGACAACATCGAAATCCACCGCTACCTCGAACTGCTGGACCGGCATCCGCACTGACGGAAAGCAAGCGATGAGCAAACTGCAACCGTTCAAGGTTTACGCCATCCGCTACGCCACCGTCGCGCGGCACACCTCCGAGAACTTCATCGGCGGCGATCCGCACGAACGCGGCATGGACATGGACTACTTCGTGTGGGCCGCCGTCAGCGCCGACAAGACCTGGGTGATCGACACCGGTTTCAATGCAGCCGCGGCCAAACGGCGCCAGCGCCAGTTCCTGCGTTGCCCGGCCGAGACGCTCAAGTTGCTCGGCATCGATGCCGCCACGGTGCAGGACGTCATCGTCACCCACCTGCACTACGATCACATCGGCAATTTCGACCAGTTTCCCGCCGCGCGTTTCCATTTGCAGGACGCCGAGATGGCGTACGCCACCGGTCGCTACATGGGCCGCCAGTATTTCAGCGCCGCCTACGAACTCGACGAAGTAGTGGCGATGGTGCGCAACGTCTACGCCGGCCGCGTCGTGTTCCACAGCGGCGATGTACAACTGGCATCCAACATTTCGCTGCACCTGATCGGCGGTCACACCAAAGGATTACAAGTGGTACGGTTGTGGACCGACAACGGCTGGCTGGTACTGGCCAGCGACGCCAGCCACTACCTCGCCAACATGCACGAAGGCCGCCCCTTCCCCATCGTCGCCGACGTCACCGCGATGGCCGACGGCTGGGACCGTCTGCGCACGCTGGTCGACGATCCGGCCCGCATCATCCCGGGCCACGACCCGGAAGTGATGCGCCATTTCCGCGCTCCCTCGCCCAATCTTGAAGGAATTGTGGCAAGGCTTGACTAATCCTGTGGTAAACCCGCAAATGGTACTCCGCTTCCCCCGCTCACCCCGGTAAAACAATAACAAGGAGCCTTCATGACCAGCCTGCCGCCCGTTGCCGCCAATTGTCCGCGCTCCGACATGGACCCGTTCTGCATGGATGCCATCCTGCATCCCGACAACTACGACGTCGTGCTGCGCGAAATGGCGCCGGTGGTGTACCTCAACCAGTACGACATGTACGTGACCGGCCGCCACCAGTACGCGCAGGTCATGCTGGCCAACGACGATCAGTTCTCCGCGTTCGGCCGTCCGTTCTTCACGCCGCAGACCATTCGCGCCGACATCCTGATCACCGACGACAGGCCGAAGCACCCGCGCGTGCGCCGGCCGATCCAGCGCGCGATGTCGCCGGCGGTGATGCGGCAGATGAAGGAAACTTTCGCCTTGGAGGCCGAGCGCCAAGTCGATGCGTTGATGGCGCACGGCACGCTGGACGTCGAAGCCAGGCGCGATGTCGTCGGCAAGTTCGTGCTGAAAGTGTTTCCCGACATCATCGGCCTGCCGGAAGCCGGCCGCGATTTCCTGCTCGACTACGGCGACGTGGTGTTCAACACCTTCGGCCCGCAGAACGAGCTCTATCACAAAACGCTGGCCAAGGCCGGGCCGGTGCTGAACTGGGTGGTCGATGCCTGCAAACGCGAGAACCTCAAGCCCGGACTGATGGGCATGCAGATGTACGAAGCCGCCGACACCGGTGAGATCACGCAGGACGAAGCGGTGCTGCTGGTGCTGTCGATCCTGTCGGCCGGCAGCGATTCCACCATCGCCTCGCTG
>DATJXP010000174.1:0-4582 GCA_035500035.1 Candidatus Acidiferrum sp.
AGCGTGAAAGTATTGAGCCGCGCCGAACTCGATGCGTTGCTGGCCAAACCGGAACAGGTGGTGGTGATCGATCTGCGCCGCCCCGACGAGCTGACCAACATCGGCGGCTTCGCGGTTTACCTGAGCATCCAGGCCGGCGACCTGGACAAGCAACTGGCGTGGATTCCGAAAGACCGCCAGATCGTCACCGTTTCCAATCATGCCGCCCGCAGCAAGAAAGGTGCGGCGACGCTGATCGATGCCGGCTTCAAGGTAGTGGGTGCCGTGGGCGCGCAAACCTACGAACAGGAAGGCGGCAAGCTGGTGAAGATCGTGCCGCCGGCGCCCAAAGCCGACGACAAGGCTGCCGCCAAACCGGCGACCAAGCCCAACTGAGCAACACAGCGGCCACGACGGCTTGTGCTCCCCTGGCCGACGTCGTGGTCGCTCTCCGACTGAAGAGGGAAATTCCGATGAAACAGTTGTACAGCTGGCTAGGCCGCGTCGCTTTCTTCGGCAGCAATGAAGCCGTGGCGCTTGAGCAGCGTGCGCACCACGTTGCGCGAAATGCCGAGCAGGTTCGCCGTGTGCACCTGGTTCAATCCGCTGAAACGGAAAGCTTCCCCGACCACCAGCTTCTCGAGATCGTCGAAATGCCTGCCCTGTGGTCCCTCAAACAGTATCCTTAGTTCGTTGGCGATACGCAGCAACGGGGCCGGCATCGACACCGGCTCCACTGCCGACAATGCCGCTTGCGACACCGGCGGACGCGCATTCCAACCGCCGGTGATCTTCAAATGTTCGGGACGGATCTCGCGATCGCCCGACACCAGCAGCGCAAAGTGCACCACGTTCTCCAGTTCGCGGATGTTGCCGGGCCACTGGTAACCGCCCAGCAGTTGCTTGGCCGCGTCGGTAATCGCCGGTGACTGCAACTGCATGCGCTTGCTGTACACCTTCACGAAATGATCGACCAGCGGCAGGATGTCGCCGGGCCGCTCGCGCAGCGGCGGCAACAGCACCTGGGCGATGTTGATGCGATACAGCAGGTCGCGGCGGAAATGCCCGGCCTCGACCGCATGATCGAGATCGACGTTGGTGCCGGCCAGCAACCGCACATCGACCGGGATGGCCTTGCGCGAACCCACGCGCACCACTTCGCGCTCCTGCAACACGCGCAGCAGTTTCACTTGCAGGTTGGCCGGCAAGTCGCCGATTTCGTCGAGAAACAGCGTGCCGCCGTTGGCCGCTTCGAACCAGCCTTCGCGCCGGCCGGTGGCGCCGGTGAAGGCGCCGGCCTCGTGACCGAACAACTCGCTTTCCGACAGGTGATCGTTGATGGCGCCGCAGTTGATGGCAAGAAACGGCCCCTTGCGCCCGCTCAACAAGTGGATGTGGCGCGCCACCAGTTCCTTGCCGGTGCCGGTCTCGCCGTTGATCAGCACCGGCGCCTCGCTCGGCGCTATGCGTTCGATGTAATCCAGGATCGCTTGCGACACCGGATCGTGAAACACCAGCGCCTTGGCGCGTACCGACAACGGCTGCGCATTGCTGCCGTCGAGCTCGAGTACCGCCGGGCGCAGTGACTGTTCTGTCATGGCCAACCTCGCCTCTTGCTGGCAGTCCCTGCCTTGCGTGAATGAGGCGGCATTCTAGAGGGCGGATGCGGCTTTGCTTACCAACTTATCCTGCTAATGATATGAGCCGGTTTACCGCTACCGGCATCGAAGAAAAGCCCGGGGTTCCCCGGGCTTTTACCGTCACAGCTTGGCGCTGAACACGAAGCCGACCCAGCGGCGGTTGGTGGCCGGAATGTAGCTGTTCCAGGTCTGGTTGTTGCGGTACTCCGTGTCGAATAGGTTCTTCACCAGCAGGTTCACGTCGAACAACTTGTCGGTGCGGCCGAAGCCGATGCCGAAATCGGTGAGGCCGTAACCGTTGACCGTGGAGTAATCCGACAACGACGCGTCGGCCTTGAACGAAGTGCGGTAGTTGTAATTGACCGACGTATGGAACTCGTGATTGCCCTCCAGTATGGGCCTGCGATATTCCACCGACAGGTTACTGGTGAACTTCGGCGCCTTGGGCAGCGTCAGGCCGTAGGCATCGAACGACTTGAGCGCCAGGTCGCCGTCCTCCACCGGGTTGGCCAGGCGGGTGTGCGACTCGTAGCGCGCATCGTTATAGGCAGCGGCGAGACGGAAGGTAAAGTTCTGGATGCCGTTGTACGACGCGTCCAGTTCCAGGCCCTTGATCTCCACCAGCCCGACGTTGCCGGTCACCGACACATAGGGGTTGGCGGGCGTGGCGATGGCCTGGGCCGCGTCGTAGATCTGCACGGCCTGCTGATAGTTCTTCAGCCGGTCCAGGAAGATGTCGGCATTGACGATCAACGACCGGTCCAGCAGCGCGCTGCGCAAGCCCAGCTCGAAGGTGTTGGACTCTTCCGGCAGCGTCAGCGCCGATTTGCCGGCGCCCGCCGTCGTCGTCGTCGGCGCCGTCAATTGGCCGCTGATCTGCGAAATGCCGGCCTTGGCGCCGTGCTGCCAAGTGGCATAGGTGGTCAGATCGTCGTTGACCTTGTAGCTCAAACTGACGTTGCCGGTTTTCAGCGTACCGTTGAACGGCTCCGCGTCGGTGTAGCCATAGAGCGCGCTATACCCTTGCGAGGCGCGCAACGCCTTGGCCTTGGCCACCTGGCCGCGCTGCGTGGCGTTCAACGCGGCATAGGTAGGCACGCCGAAGTACGTCTGCGCCACCAAGTCCGCCTTGGCTTGCTGGTCAGCGGTCTGCGTGCCGACCAGCGCGCCGTTGGCATCCGTGTTGAAACCGCCTTGCGCCACCGGATTGAGCGCGACTCCGACGCCGTCGTCGGTGGTTTCCTTGACCTGCGCGGTTTCGCGATCTTCCCTGGTCAGGCGCAGACCGGTGGTGAGAGTCCATTTGTCCGACAAGTGCCACTCGATCTGGCCATAACCGGCCAGGCTGTTGTTGTCGGTAAAGGTGACGGTGCGCGTGAAGATGCGGTCCAGCGAATCGCGCAGCAGCAATTGGCCGGGTGCATCGTAAATCAGGCCGCCGGGAACGGCGGCCGGCACTAGCGCCGTGTTGCTGGCGGCGACGCCGTAATACTGCGCGTTGCTGGCGAACCAGGCGCCGGCATCCGAGCCGTAACGCGTACGCGAGCTGGCATCGGAATCGTTGTGGAAGAAAATGAACCCGGTGGTGAAATCGAAGAAACGCGTGGGATCGGCCGGCGACGTCAGGCGGAATTCCTGGCTGGTCTGCTTGTAGTGCACGAACAAACCGGCATTCTTGGTGATGTCGAACGGCGTGCCTTCGTCGTTGGAGGCCTGAAAGAAGTTGTTCCTGAACGACGAAATCGATTGCAGGTTGTAACCGCCCGGCAAGGTCCAGTTCAAATCGGCGGAAGCGCCCTTGCTGCCGTTCAGGATGCCCTTGTTCTGGTCTTCGTCGATCGGCTTGTTGATGTAGTCCTGGTAACCGTAGCCGCGACTGGTGAAGTAAGTCCTCGACAACACCACCAACGGATCGCGGTTGGCGACATAGGCGTAGGGAGTGCCATCCGCGTAGGTGGCGGGCGTGGTGTTCCTGACGGTGGCGCCGTTGACGTATTCGATGCCCTTGGGTTTGTAGTCCACGCTGAGGCGGGCGGAAAAGTTCTCGCTCGGCGTCACCAGGAACTGCACGCGGCCATAGGTGCGATCGACGTTTTCGTAACTGGTACGGTCTTCGATGTCGCCGTACTGGTTCTTGTAAAAGCCTTCCTGCTGGTTGCGATAGAACGTGCCGCGCCAGGCCACCAGGCCATCGACGACCGATCCTCCCGCGGCGGCCTGGGCGATCACGCTGTTGTTCTGGCCCAGCGTGAGCGACGCGTTGGCTTCCGGATTGAACGATGGCGCGCGGGTCTGGATATTGATGGTACCCATGCTGGTGTTCTTGCCGCCGGTGGAACCCTGCGGACCGCGTGTCACGTTGACGTTATCGAGATCGACGTAATCGGCGCCACTGGCCAGCGCCACGTAGGCATACGGCACGCCGTCGACGTTGATGCCAAGACTGGGCTCGATCGCTTCGGACGAACCGGCGCTGACGCCGCGAATGGCCATGCTGCCGGTCTTGGGGTTGCCGTAGTTCCATTGCACGTTGCCGATGCGCTTGAAGATGTCGTTCACGTTCAACGCGCCTTGCTTGTCCAGCTCTTCGCCGCTGACGATGGAGATCGATACCGGAACTTCCTTGACCAGCGTGAGCACGTTGACCTTCGCCTTGCCGCCATTGATCACCAGTTCTTCCAGCACGGCGGTGTTGGCATTGGTGCCGGCGTTGGGATTGGCGCTCGCATCAGCGGCGGCGGTGGCCGCAGCCGCCGCTCCCGCTTCCAACGCCGGTTGCACCTGGGCCATCGCGCCTTGCGCGGCGAGGCTCAAGGCGGCACCGATCACGACGGCACGTATGGGAGCAAGCCTGAACGGCGGAACCTGGTGAATAGATCGCACGGTTGCGATGGATGATTGTTTCATTGCATACACTCCGATGGTTTGGAAAATCGACGGAGCTGCTGAGAGCAATTAGCGGG
>DATJXP010000175.1:0-3753 GCA_035500035.1 Candidatus Acidiferrum sp.
CACCGTGTGCGTATTCTCGGAAGAGATCTTCAACGCCTTCATCCACAGCGAAGGCTACCGCGACAAACTGCTGACGCGCTGGGATTTGCGTTTGCTGCTGCGCCAGTTGCCGCAGTTCCGCGCGCTGGTGTCCACTGTGCTGGAGAAGCTGGCCCACGTCGGCGAGCCGCTGGCGCTGGCGGCGGGGCAGACGTTGGAGCCGCGCGACGACATCTGGTACTTGCTGGTCGAAGGCACCGGCAGCTGCGACGGCCAGACTTGCGAGAGCGGTTTTGAATTGGGCTGCGTGCCGTTCGCGCAGGCCATGCTCGATGCTTTCTGCGCTGCCACCGATTGCCGGCTCGTCGGCATCGCCCGTCACCAGTTGCAGCAATTCATGACGGCGGTACCGCAGTTCAGCTACCTGCTGCGCAAGTACCGCATCGAGCAAGGGCGGCAAGATTCAGATTGGCTGTTGGGGCCAGTGCAGCTCAAGGAGCAAGACCATGCATGACAACGTGCCGGCACTGACGCTGCGCTATTTCGACTGCCGCGGCCGCGCGCAGTCGTTCCGCTTCTATCTGCGCGCGCGCAAGATCGCCTTCATCGATGCGCGGGTGTCGATGAAGGACGGCTTCGCCACGTGGCCGGCGGTCAGGCAGGATCGCAAGTTGTCGGGACCGTTCGCCAAATTGCCGGTGCTGCACTGGGGCGATCAGCTGGTGGCGGAAACCGGCGTCATCCACGATTTCCTGCATCGCAAACTCGGCGATGCCGCACGTCTCGACGACGAAGCCAACCTGCGGCACGCCATGCTGGCGTCCAGTTGCCGCAGCGAGTTGAGTACGCCGCTGGCCATGCTGGTGTACCAGGATGCGATGTATCCCGGTGTCGATCTCAAATCCACGATGGCAGGCACGGTGAAGCGCATTGCCGACAACCTGGCCATCATCGAAGCGGCGCTGACCGGCTGGCAGTGGTTCGAACCGTCGGCAAAGCGGCAGCCGATGCTGGGCGATTGCCTGCTGTGGGAGATGCTGGATTGGGTCGAGTGCATTTTTGGCGCGAGGTTCGATTGGCGGCCGCTGCCGGCGCTGCGCCAGTTCCATCAACACTACGAACACGCGCCGCTGTTTCGGCGTATGCTGGCCGAACATCCGTGCCAGCTCACCGGCCGGCCGCAGGAAGCGGAAGCGCTGCAACGGATACGCGCGGCGCAGTAATGCGTGCATGCATCGATAATAAATAAACCACAAGGGGACTCCACCATGTTGAAACTCACCACGCTCGCCGCGACGATGCTGTTGTCAACCCGGGCCGTCATCGCGGCCGAAGCCGATTTCACGCTGACGCCGCCACCACCGCCGAGCGTCAACGACCAGGCGGTGCTGGTGATCCCGATCGCCGACCAGAGCGTGCTGCTCAGCAATGCCGACAAGTCCATCTCCATCAACAAGCATCGCGTGTACGACATGTGGCGCACCGTGATGAGCGCCGGCCAAGTAGAAAAGGCACCGCAGTTTTTCGCCGCCGATCTCAAGCAGCACAACCCCGTGATCGCCACTGGTCTTGCCGCTTACCAGAAATGGCTGACGCCGCAGCTGAAACGCAAAGCCGAAGTGCCGGCGAAAATCGCCGAGCCGCTGATCTCGATGGTGGCCGAAGGCAACTTCGTCGGCATGGCGTTCGTCACCTCGTATCCCGAGCCCGACGGTTCCGGCAAGACTTACACATCGACCCACTTCTATCTGTTTCGCCTGGAGAAAGAAAAGATCGCCGAGATGTGGGAATCAGTGCAGATTCCGAAGGGCGTGCTGCCGCCCACGGTCGACGCTCCGTTGCCGGTACGCGGCATCCAGAAACTGGCGCAGTTGCCGCTGCTCGCCAGTCACGATCCCGAACTCGCCAACAACAAGCGCACGGTGTTCGACCTGTGGCGGCAGATTCCCGAAGCCGGCCGTGAAGAGTTGGCCGACCTCTATCTCGATGAAACCTACATCCAGCACAATCCCAACGCGACTACTGGGCGGGCCGGTTTCAAGGAGTACATGGCAAAGCGGCCGGATGCGCCGATCGAGTCGTGGATCAATCGTCCGGTGGTGGCCTACGTGGCCGAGGGCAACATCGTGATGCAGGTGTTGGAAGAGGTGCGGCCCGATCCCAATCATCCGGGCACCGAGTACAAAGTGGCGTGGTTCGATATGTTCCGGTTGTCGCACGGCAAGTTGATCGAACATTGGGATGCTGCTGCCAAAGGCGAACTTCCCGCGGTCATGCAGCAGGCGAAGTAATTTGCGGTAGGACACCCACGTCATAGGCTTGAGCGGCGTGGTGTGCCGCCAAGCGCTTGCGCTCCCCGGCTGCTGCGATTCGCTCGCTTACGCTCCTCATCCGCAGCACCGGCTCGCCGCGCTCGGCGGCACACCACGCTTCAGGCTTTGAGTTAGTGGGCGTCCTACAAGTGGCTTCTTTCTCAGCTTTTGCTGCTTGAGCCGAGAATGCAGTCAATCAGCGGCTTGCAGGCGATCCAGGCTTCACTGACCCGGTCCAGTACCCGGACATCATTGGTAATGCTGCCATCCCTATAAGGGAATCTCATACCCACACTGAAAGCCATGTTCGATTTTCGATTAGAGAGTGCTTGGTAAGCAGCCTTAATCCATTCTGGCTGCACTCTGACCTTTGATCTGGAACCACTTGAAAAAGCAGTGCGGAGATCAAATTCCAGTGAGGCATCTGTGACTGATGGCCCTCTCCGGCTTATGAAGCGTCGTTGAACCAGAGAGGCGACAGGCGCCACATCAGGTATCTTTAATAGAGGCGCAAAATTTTTATTGATCTCGGACATCATATCAATAAAGCCATCCTCGCCCAGGTTGAGAAGGTTCTTCCTGAGAGGGGTTTTAAGGCCATTTGGTACTACAACGATAGCGGCTACTTGATCCCGATTCAGACCAAAAGTCAGGTGTGGATAGGTGGTGAAATTGCCGGCCCCATGTGTCTGCCGTAACTGAATGACGTCCCATACTCCCGTGCCACTACGTCCTGTGATCGCTCCACGTCCCCGCATGTCCGGTGCAATACTCAACTTCCGAGCAATGTCTTTACGTTGGCGCAGCTCATCCATGGCTTGCCTCAGATACAATTTGGCTTCGCGATAGTTGTACGGATACTGATTAGTAAACGGAATGCCGGTAAACACAGTCAATGTTCCCTCTGTCAAATAGCCTTCTGCAGCCCATGCAGCTTCTGCAGCCTCGAAATAGTGAGCAACTCTGGCAGCCCAAGTGGATTTCTTGCTCTGCCTTTTAAGCCAACTGTAGCACTCCGACCAAGTACGGCAGATAACATAATCAGGTAGCGAAAGCTTTTGAGACTTTACGCACAAGGCAAGCACGGTAATGTCATCAAAGCCTCGACGCGATGCCGTGTTGTAATGTCGTACCAATTGGTCTTTCGTAAGGGAAGCAGCCACTTTGCTTTCCAGAAGAAGTGACCACGAGTCATCGTCATGGAGCCACGCGTCAGGCAAACCTCTTTTCTCGGCCTCATCCTCTGACAATTCATCTTCACCCACGAGCTGTTGTTCCAAGAGATGGATGCTGGAGGGTGGATTCTTCTTGCCAGTGGCCCAAATAACGAAGTCCCTGCATAGTCCTTTGTCTTCTGCCAAAGCGGAAACCAAGGCGTGCGTCAGACGATTTTCATTCTGGTTGTACTGATGAAAGATATTGCGCATGGGAAACTATCTTGAGTAGGGATTGAGACAAATAT
>DATJXP010000176.1:0-8299 GCA_035500035.1 Candidatus Acidiferrum sp.
TACAACAGTGGCGTGTTGACCGTCATCGCTCACGGTGACGATCGGTTGCAGCGCATGATGCAACGTCAGTGCTTTTTCCTGGCGCCCGGCAGCGCAGTAGGCTCGTTGCAATGAAGCAGCGATGCGCTGTGCGCCCTGGTAATAGCCGATGCCCGGAATTTCGTTACTGCCGTTGTCAGCAAACAGCGCGGCGGCCTGCTGCGTCTGGCATTCGTCGAGATAGTAGGCATAAGCATTGACCAGATTTTCCACCGCATCCACTGCCAGCATTTTCTGCGCACGCAATTCCACCATCGCCAGCGAGGCTGGCACGCCATTGGGCCCGGTCTTGCCTGAGACGGCAGGCGCAAAGCCGGTGGACTTGCTTGCCGCCGGATCGCCGGGCGGATATTGCGGCGCGCGCCCGGTGACCGGATGCGGGAAGTGGAACGGCGGAATGTAGAACGCAGGATAAATCTCGTATTTCTCCGTCGGCGGTGCATTGGGTGGATTGCTGGTACTCGGGCCCGGCGCGGGCTGCGCATCGGCACCCCAACCCTTGGCGTAGTCGGTGATTACGCGTGGATAGTAGTGAATGGATTGGATGCGCCAGTTGCCACGCTCTTTGACGAAAGTGTTCTCGTAGATGCCTTGCGTCCACTGTGCGCTCAAACCAGGCGTGCCTTGCAAGCCGAGTTGATCGACGCGCGCCTTGGCAGTGCGGCCATCGGGCGCGATGCTGGCGTAGGTCTGGAACAGGATGTGTTCGTCGATTACTTCGCCTTTTGCCGCACCGTTTGAGCCAGACTGATTCAACGCCTTGCGTATGCTGGCTTTGCCGATATAAACGCCTTGCTGGCCGCTTTCGTAAGTGCCGCGCTCGGCGAACAGGTCTGCCGCTCTATTCCACTCGTGTTGGTCGAGGTAGTAGCCGTACTGATGCTGCAGATTGACGATGGCGGCTTCGTCTTGCAGTCGTTCGGTGCGTTGTTGCAGCGAAGGCAGATCTGCCGTTGTCGTGACAGTTTGCGCAGCCGTCTTGATGTTGCCCACTTGCTCAGGTGCGTAATGGAAAGCAAAGGTCGGTTGATCCAGCGGCGGCTTGGACGACGCCGACAACCCGGTTTTGAAATTACCGGTGATCTGCGCGGTATTGGAAATCTCGTTGTGCTTCCACACACCGTTTTCTTTTATATAGGCGTTTTCGTACACGCCATGAAACCAGGTGGCATTGCCGCCGTAACCGCCGAGCATCGCCAGAATGCGGAAGCGGGCCTTGGCGTGCACGCCGTCGGCATCGACATCGACCACCGGCGAAAAGCTGATGTGCGGGTAGATGCGGCCTTGGGCGAGGCCGAGCCGGCCTTGACCGACTTGATCGTAGAACAGCGCACGGATCTGATCGCGATTGAGATCGCCTTGTGTGTAATGGCCGATGCCGCTATCGGCAAAGAGATCGGCGAAGTCGTACCACAGACCGAATTCGGAGTAGTGGCCGTAAGCCCATTGCAGGCGCTTGACGTTGCGGGTGGCTTCGGCGGTGTCCAAGGTGCGGGCGAGGGCAGCCAGGCGCGGGCGAGGACCAGCGGAGTTGGCCTTGGCGCTTTTGGCCTGTGCGTAATCAACACATTCGTTGCCCTTGGCGATGAAGGTTTGATTGGCACGCCAATCCATGTTGGTCTCGTCCCATGCGATGTCGTATTCCGTGGAGTCACTGTAAGTGCCGCCACTGATGCTGTTGGTTATGCTGACGCGCGTTGGCGAAAGCAGCTTGATGGTCCACACATCTTCTTCGGCCTGCAGTTGCAGCGTGTTGTCGGCGGGAATGATTTTCTTGCTTGCCGCCGGAAAGAAATCCTTGGGATAACTGTCACAGTAGAACTTCAGGCGCGGCCCGAACGAGCTGTTGATCGTCCGCATGTTGAAGCGGGCGTACAGGTCATCCAGCGTAGGCTCCCTGGCCTGCGCGGTGGCTGCGACGAACAACAACAAGCAAAGTGTTCCTGCGCTTTTCATGCCGAATCGCTCCTGCTGGGAATCGAAGAACGCCGACAGTTTACTGCAATGTGGCCTGCTGCTTGCGCGTCAATGTGGCCACCACCTGTGTGTAGGAGTGATCAACCAGTTGTTTGAGGGTTTTGGTTGGCACGTCGGCATCCAGCATCACACAGATCCAGAAGCGCGGATCGAGATGCGAGCGGTGGCCTATGGCCTGGTACTGCGCCTTTAATAGCGGCACCTGGGCCGGATCGCACTTGAGGATCACGAACGGCTCGCCGCGCGTTGAGACGATGGCAAACATCTTGTTCATGATTTTGTAGAGCGTCACCCCGGTGTCGCGGCCCTTGGGGGCGGGCATGGGGATGGCAGTGGCGTGTGGAAAAGTAGCCAGGTGGGCAAGCATGGCCTTGGTTTGCCGGCTGGCGGCATCAGAACGACTGCTCATGGATGACACCTGTTGCTTCGATCCCGCGCCTCTTGTCACAAATTGTTCCTCAACGAGGCGACCGTTGCGCCGGCGTTCACCATTCGGGCCGCTGCTGCCACCTCCTTGGTCACGATGGTTTTGCCGATGGGCGCCAGCGCAATGCCCGCCAGTTTCAAATGCTGGATGCCAAACGGGATGCCAATAATGGTGATGCAGCAAAGCAGCGCCGACAGCACGTGGCAGATTGCCAACCACATACCGGCGACAACGAACCACACGATGTTGCCAAGCGCGCCCAGGCCGCCAGTGCCGATGTCGCTCTGGTTGGTCAGCTCCTTGCGGCTGATCGCCTCTCTGCCAAAGGGAAAGAACGAGAATTGCCCGATCACGAAGCAGGCCCTGCCCCAGGGGATGCCAATGAGGGTGATAAAAGCCACGAAACCCACCGCCCACCAGCAAAGCCCCATCACTACGCCGCCGAAAATGAACCAAAGAAAGTTGCCGATTGCGCGCATGATGGTTCTCCTTTGTTTGCGACTTTGACGCCTGCTTCCTGTTAAGTGATTCTGGCAGCAAGTTCCCGGTTTTCAGAATTTCGAGTACAGCACATCGGGGATCAATCGCATCAACCACGCGATGAGCCGCCAGCGCCGGGTAATGTACACGTGGCTCTTGCATGCATGAATCGCTTCGGCAATCTGTAGCGCGGCCTTTTGCGGCGACGCCACCCAAAATAGCATAGGGCTTTTCGCCATGGGCGTATCCACGAAGCCCGGTTGCACATCGGTGACGGTAATGGGCAGCTTCATGTTGTTGAAGCGATAACGCACGCCTTCGAGGTAGTTCGACACGAAGGCCTTGGACGCATTGTAGGCCGGCGCAAAGCGATTGCCTCTGAGCGCTGCGATGGAAGAGATGCCGACCAGATGCCCGGCGCCGCGCGCCTGCAGATGCGCCACCGCGACGTTGACCATGGCGGCGAAGCCGAGCACGTTCACAGCGATTGTTTCCCGCTCGGGTTCCCACTCCAAAGGTTCGTTATTAAAGCCGGTGCCAGCGTTGACGATGAAGAGTTCCACGTCGCCAAGTTCGGCGATGAGCTCTTGCAACAGAGAGATGGCTTGCTCGTCCCGCGATACGTCGATCGTCTTGAAGATGGAGGGACCAGTGAGTTCTGCTTGCAGCTCAAGCAGCAGTTGTGTGCGTCTAGCGGTAATGCCAACGCGATAGCCTTCGAGGGAAAGAGTAACTGCCAAGGCCCGGCCGATACCTGATGAAGCTCCGATGATGATTGCGTTTTTCATGGGAAGATTTGATGCGATCTGTGCTAGCTCGCATAGCAATCATATGCGCACAGTATTGTCCGTTTGATCAAATGACTATAGCTAGCTGATCTCTCAAAGAGCTAGTTTTTCGTGTCGTTTCCCAGCTTCCTGCAGGGCTAGACATCCAAATTCGCTACCAGCAAAGCATTCGACTCGATGAATTCCCTTCTCGGCTCCACCGCATCCCCCATCAACGTCGTGAACAGCTGATCCGCCGCCATCGCATCATCGATGGTCACGCGCAGCATGCGGCGGTAGTTGGGGTCCATGGTGGTTTCCCACAACTGCTCGGGGTTCATTTCGCCGAGGCCTTTGTAGCGTTGCAGGTAGTGGCCCTTCATGGCGTCGCTCATCAGCCAGTTGAGTGCGTCACGGAAGCTCTGCACCGGTTGGGTCTTGTCCCCGCGTTGTACGTAGGCACCGGGTTCGCATAGGCCGCGCAGCGTGGCACCGACGCGGGCGATTTCGCGGTATTCGTGCGACTTGAAGAACTCGGTGCCGAGCGTGACCTTGCGGGTGTTGCCGTGGATGGTGGAGGTGATCTCGGGCAGGTAGAGATTTTCTTCGTCGTGTTTGACGACGAGGCTGTAGTGGGCAGAGGTGCCGGCTTTCTCGGTGACTTCCTTGGCCAGCGCATCGGTCCAGCGCTGCACACGGTTGGCGTCGGCCAAGTGTTCGATCGTGAGACCGTCCTGGTTGAGCAGGGCGTCTAGTACGTCGCTCGGGTACTGGCGCGACAGGCGGTTGATGTGAGCCTGCACGGTGCGGTAGTCGCGCACGACGGCTTCGAGCGCGGCGCCGCTGATGGGCGGGGCGCTGGCGTTGACGTGCAGGCTGGCGTCTTCGAGCGCGGCCTGGGTTTGGTATTGGGCCAGCTCGTCGTCGTCCTTCAGGTACTGCTCCTGTTTGCCCTTGCGGATTTTGTACAGCGGCGGCTGTGCGATGAAGATGTGGCCGCGTTCGACCAACTGCCGCATCTGACGGAAGAAGAAGGTGAGCAGCAGTGTGCGGATGTGGGAGCCGTCTACGTCGGCATCGGTCATGATGATGATGCTGTGGTAGCGCAAACTGTCGGGGCTGAATTCTTCACTGCCGATACCGCAGCCGAGTGCCTTGATCAGCGTGCCGACTTCGGCCGAGCTCAGCATCTTGTCGAAGCGGGCTTTCTCGACGTTGAGGATCTTGCCCTTGAGCGGCAGGATCGCCTGGTTCTTGCGGTTGCGGCCTTGCTTGGCGGAGCCGCCGGCGGAGTCACCTTCGACGATGTAGAGTTCGGACAGGGCCGGGTCTTTCTCCTGGCAGTCGGCGAGTTTGCCGGGCAGGCCGGCGACGTCGAGCGCGCCTTTGCGGCGCGTCATCTCACGCGCCTTGCGCGCGGCTTCGCGGGCGCGGGCGGCGTCGATCATCTTGTTGACGATGTTCTTGGCTTCGCTCGGGTTTTCCAGCAGGAAATCGTTGAAGTACTTGCCCATCTCCTGCTCAACGACGGTCTTTACTTCGGAGGAGACGAGTTTGTCCTTGGTCTGCGACGAGAACTTGGGATCCTGCACTTTGACGGCGACGATGGCGGTGAGGCCTTCGCGGGCATCATCGCCGGTGGTTTGTACGTCCTTGCCTTTCTTGGAGTCGATTTCTTTATCGATGTAGCTCTTCAACACGCGCGTCAATGCGGCGCGGAATCCGGCCAAGTGAGTGCCGCCATCGCGCTGTGGAATGTTGTTGGTATAGCAATAGACGTTTTCCTGGTAGCCGTCGTTCCACTGGATGGCGATTTCCATCCCGATATTTTCGACCTGGGACGAGAAATGGAAAATTTTGTTGATCGGCGTGCGGTTCTGGTTCAAGTAGGAAACGAAAGCCTGCAAACCGCCCTCGTACTGGAAAATCTCGAGTTTTTCCGTGCGCTCGTCTTTCAACTCGATGCGGATGCCAGCATTGAGGAACGCGAGCTCGCGCAGTTTCTTGGCGAGGATGTCGTACACGAACGTGATGTTGGTGAAGGTTTCTGACGACGGTTTGAAATGGCACGTGGTGCCGGTGCGCTCGCCAGCGTCGCCGACAACTTTGAGCGGCGCTTGCGGCGTGCCATGGTGGTAGATCTGCTCGTGGATTTTGCCGCCGCGATAGATCGTCAATTTCAAATACGAGGAGAGGGCATTCACAACCGACGCGCCGACGCCGTGCAGGCCACCGGAGACTTTGTAGCTGTTGCTGTCGAATTTCCCGCCGGCATGCAGCACCGTCATGATGACTTCGGCGGCGGAGACGCCTTCTTCGTGCATCTCGGTCGGAATACCACGACCGTTGTCTTCAACGCTGATGCTTTCGTCGCTATGGATGGTGATCTTGACAGTGTTGCAATAGCCGGCGAGCGCCTCGTCGATGGAGTTGTCGACGATCTCGAACACCATGTGATGAAGGCCGGTACCGTCGTCGGTATCGCCAATGTACATGCCTGGCCGTTTGCGAACGGCGTCGAGGCCTTTCAGTACGGTAATACTGGACGAATCGTAGTTGTCGTTATCCGCCATTCACTTTGCCCCTGCTGCGACCGAATCAGCGCTGCGGTCGCGCCACATAACCCATTGATTTTTAAGTGTTTTGTTTGGTTTTGTACTGAGCGCTCAAACAGCGTCAATTTTACCATGTTTCACGTGAAACAGTGACATTTTCAGGTCGTGGGATTTGGTTTGTTTTCTGGCAATTGGAGTCAAGGCTTCTTGCTCTATGCTAGTTATAAAAACCTGTGCTCTGAGGCTGGCGAGCAACCAACAGACTTTATCCCGGCTTTCGGCATCGAGCTCGGCGGGCAGGTCATCCAGCAGGAATAGCGGCGTGACTCCCTGGGTTTGGGCCAAGTGCTGGGATTGAACGATTTTGAGTATGCACACCAGGACTTTGAGTTGCCCGCGAGAATAGACTTCAGCGACATCACTTCCTGCTACGCTAAAAATCAGATCAGCTTTGTGCGGCCCCAAGGTGGTATGGCCATAGCGTCGATCACGAGCCAAATTTTGCTGTAATTGCTCAAACAGACCACCCTCTGGCCAGCCTCGCTCATAACGTACTTCCACCGGCGTCGTGCCCGCTGATGTACCAATCTCGCGTAAACAGGTAGATAAGGCCTGCAATAAGTCTCCCAAATAACGCTGGCGACATTGATCCATAACGGCTGCGGACAAAGACAGCTCATGAGACCACGGCTCGATCTCAGCATCAGTGGCCTCCATTCGTAGTAGCTGGTTACGCTGCTCTAAGGCTGTTCGGGCCCGCTTCCAGCTCTCCAGGAACTGATGTTCCACGTGAAACACGCCCCAGTCCAAATACCGTCTCCGCTCACTAGGGCTGCCTTCCAGCAGCTCAAAAGCCTCAGAATGGATGATTTGTAGGGGCAGAGTACGAGAAAGTTGGGCCAGCCCTTCGGCCGGTTTGCCGGCGATTTTGATAATTTGTGGGCCACGCTGGGGACGCTGCAAGCCCAGCGTGAGTCCATCGGCAGTTTGGCCGAACACAATGGCTTCACTGCGCTCATGGTTGATAAGTGGCTTTTGCAAATGGCTGCGAAATGAGCGGCCCAAGCCTAACAAATAGATGGCTTCCAGTAGCGAGGTTTTCCCGCTGCCATTGCTGCCATAGATCAGATTGAAATGGGGTCCAAACTCGAGGGTTGCCTCTGCGATATTGCGTACGCCGCTTATGGCAATCCTGGTTAGTGCCGGCATGGAAAAAGAGGCGGTAGTGCCTCTGGCATTACAGCCTCATCGGCATGACAACATAGAGTGCCGGGTTACCATCAGTGGACTGCATAAGCACACTGCTATTGGTGTCCGACAAAACCATTTGCACGCTTTCTGTGGCAATAACATTAAGTACATCAAGCAGATAGCTGACATTGAAGCCAATCTCAAGCGCTGCGGCCTGGTATTCCACAGAGACAACGTCTTCCGCCTCTTCTTGTTCCGGGTTATTGGCCAGAATCTTCATTTCATCGCTGGCCAACATCAAACGAATTCCGCGGAATTTTTCATTCGACAAAATAGCGGCACGGCTCAGCGCCTGTTTCAGCACGCTGCGATTGCCAAGCATGACTTTGTCGCCACCCTTAGGTAGCACTCGATCGTAGTCGGGGAACTTGCCGTCCACCAGTTTCGAGGTGAAAGTATAGTTCTGGGTTTTGACGCGGATATGGTTATTGCCGATAACCAGCGCCACCTCATCTTCTCCCTCTGCCAGCAATCGGGCCAATTCCAACACCCCTTTGCGTGGGACGATGACCTGGTGCTTGGACGATACACCGACAGCGAATTTCTCGGTATGTAGCGCCAAGCGGTGACCGTCAGTCGCGACCACGCGCAGATAATCTGGCGCCACTTCCAGCAACAAGCCATTGAGGTAGTAGCGTACATCCTGTTGAGCCATAGCAAAGCTGGTGCTTTCCAGCATGTTCTTCAGTGTCTGGCGACTGACTTTGATTTCGAAAGAGCCTTTAGACTCCTCTACACTGGGAAAGTCATTGGCCGGAAGTGTGGAAAGAGTGAATCGGCTACGACCAACCCGGATGATGGCT
>DATJXP010000177.1:0-2302 GCA_035500035.1 Candidatus Acidiferrum sp.
GAATGCGGCTTGCCATCAACGTAGCGGAAGGTCAGCTGGCTCTTGGCGTCGGGCAGCAGCCACGGCAGCACTTTCTTCTTGCGCATCTTGGCTTGTTGTTCCACCAGGCGGTGGGCGTACTGGATCGGCGCGGGCATCAGCGCATCGGTTTCATCGCAGGCAAAGCCGAACATCAGGCCCTGGTCGCCGGCGCCCTGTTCCTTGTTGTCGGAAGAATCGACGCCCTGGCCGATGTCACGGCTCTGTTCGCCGATGGCGTTCAGCACTGCGCAGGTGTTGCCGTCGAAATATTTGCGGCTGTCGTCGTAGCCGATGTCGCACACAACCTGGCGGATGATTTTTTCGTACGGGATGTTGGCGGCAGTGGTGACTTCCCCGGCCACCACGACCATGCCGGTCTTGATCAGCGTTTCAACGGCGACGCGCGACTTCGGGTCCTGCGCCAGCAGGGCGTCCAGGATGGCGTCGGAGATCTGGTCACACATTTTGTCGGGGTGACCTTCGGAAACGGATTCGGAAGTAAACAGTGATGCTTCTGACATTGGTAATACCTTCTCGTGTTAGGTTTTTCGTTGATTGTAGTTAGGATCAATTACCGCTTGGTCGTAGCGCTGCCCATGAATTTTTCGTTGTATTTGTTACTGCTGCATCAGGCAGTCAGACGCTACAGCCCGGCGAATGTAGCACCGTCTCGAAGCCCTTGGCAAACCACTGCAATGGCGCGAAAAAGCCCGGGGAATCCGGCAAAAAATGTGTGCGCCAAGTGGCAATTGGCCCGGGGCTGCGAGACAATGGCCGCCCCTCGAAAAGCCCCCCGATCAGAGGCTTGGATACCAGGAGCAAAAGCATGTCGGATACCAAACCGGAAAGCAGTCACGCCTGGCGTTTGGGTGAGCGCAAGGCCAGCCGCCGCGACTGCGCCAATGCCATCCGGGCGCTCAGCATGGACGCCGTGCAGAAGGCCAATTCCGGCCATCCCGGCGCCCCGATGGGCATGGCCGACATCGCCGAAGTGCTGTGGAACGACTATTTCATCCACAGCCCCACCAGCCCGCACTGGATCAACCGCGACCGCTTCGTGCTGTCCAACGGTCACGGCTCGATGCTGATCTACTCGCTGCTGCACCTGACCGGCTACGACCTCGGCATCGACGACCTCAAGAATTTCCGCCAACTGCATTCCAGGACTCCGGGCCACCCTGAGTTCGGTTACACGCCGGGCGTGGAAACCACCACCGGCCCGCTGGGGCAGGGCCTGGCCAATGCGGTCGGCATGGCCATCGCCGAACGCACGCTGGCGGCCCGCTTCAACCGTGACGGTTTCCCCATCATCGATCACTACACCTACGTGTTCGCCGGCGACGGCTGTCTGATGGAAGGCATCTCGCACGAGGTGTGCTCGCTGGCCGGCACACTGAAGCTGGGCAAGCTGATCGTGTTCTACGACGACAACGGCATCTCGATCGACGGTGAAGTGCACGAGTGGTTTGCCGACGACACTGGCAAGCGCTTCGAGTCGTACAACTGGCAAGTATTGAAGGTCGATGGCCACGATGCCGAAGCCATCCAGGCCGCCATCATGCTGGCGCGCCGCAACGACGACCAGCCGACGTTGATCATCTGCAAGACCATCATCGGCTTTGGTTCGCCCAACAAACAGGGCAAGGAAAGCAGCCATGGCTCCGCGCTCGGTGCCGACGAAGTAGCCGCCACCCGCGCGGCGCTGAACTGGCCGTACGAACCGTTCGTGATTCCGCAGGACATCTACACCACGTGGAATGCGCGCGAAAAAGGCTTCTTCGCCGAGTCGGCGTGGAAATCGCTGTTCACCACCTACGAAGAAGAGTATCCAGATCTGGCGATGGAGCTGATCCGTCGCGTCAAGGGCGAGCTGTACAGCGATTTCGACCAGTATGCCGATGACTTCATCAAGGAAAGCCAGCAGAAGATGGAAAACATCGCCAGCCGCAAGGCCTCGCAGAACTGCATCGCCTACTTCGGTAACCTGATGCCGGAACTGCTCGGCGGCTCGGCCGACCTGACCGGCTCCAACCTCACCAACTGGAAGGGCAGCGTACCGATCAGCCGCGACCCGGCCGGCAACTACATCTACTACGGCGTGCGCGAATTCGGCATGGGCGCCATCAACAACGGCATCGCGCTGCATGGCGGCTTCATTCCGTACGGTGGCACGTTTCTGGTGTTCATGGACTACATGCGCAACTCGGTGCGCATGGCGGCGCTGATGAAACAGCAGAATATTTTTGTATTCACCCACGATTCGATCGGCCAGGGCGAAGAC
>DATJXP010000178.1:0-8264 GCA_035500035.1 Candidatus Acidiferrum sp.
CCTGACCCGCATCCTGTGCCCGCCGACGTGGAAGGGCCATGCACTGCGCAAGGACCATCCGGCGCGCGCCACCGAAATGGATCCGTTCCGCATGAGCGACGAGATCCAGGACCGCGAACAGGAAGCGCTGCGCTTCAAGCCGGAAGAGTGGGGCTTGGCGCGTAAATCCGACACCAGCGAATTCATGTTCCTCAATTTCGGCCCCAACCATCCGGCGGCGCACGGCGTCATCCGCTTCGCGTTGCAGCTTGATGGTGAAAACGTGCTCGACGTGGTGCCCGATGTCGGCTATCACCATCGCGGTGCCGAGAAGATGGCCGAGCGCCAGACCTGGCACACCTTCATTCCGTACACTGACCGCATCGATTATCTCGGCGGCGTGATGAACAACCTGCCGTACGTAATGGCGGTCGAGAAGATGGCAGGCATCCAGGTGCCGCAGCGCGTCGAAGTCATCCGCGTGATGCTGGCTGAATTCTTCCGCATCTGTTCGCACTTGCTGTTCTTCGGTACCTGGGCCGTTGACCTTGGCCAGTTGTCGCCGTTGTTCTACGCCTTCGTCGATCGCGAGAAAGCCTTCAACATCATCGAATCGATCTGCGGCGCCCGCATGCATCCGGGCTGGTTCCGCATCGGCGGCGTGGCGCAGGATCTGCCGAAAGGCTGGGATAAACTGATCCGCGAATTCGTCAATTACTTCCCCGCACGCTTGGCCGAATACGACACGATGGTGATGGCCAACAGCGTGATCCGCCAGCGTACCCGCGGCGTCGGCGTGATCGACACTGCCGGCACCTTCGACTGGGCAATGACCGGCCCCGCACTGCGCGCCACCGGTCTCGAGTGGGATTACCGCAAACAACGGCCGTACAGCGGCTACGAAAACTTCGAGTTCGAAGTGCCGATCGGCGTCAACGGCGACTGCTATGACCGCGCCGCCGTCCGCGTCGAGGAAATGCGCCAGAGCTGCCGCATCATCAAGCAGTGCCTGGAGAACATGCCGGAAGGGCCGTACAAGTCCGAGCATCCGCTGACGACGCCGCCAATAAAAGAGAAGAGCAAGCTCGACATCGAAACCCTGATCAATCACTTCCTCGGCGTCAGCTGGGGCCCGGTGATGGATCCGACCGAAGTGACGATGACGATCGAGGCAACGAAAGGCCTCAACATGTACTACCTTGTCAACGACGGCGGCATCGGTTCGTACCGCACGCGTATCCGCACACCGTCGTTCATCCACATCCAGGCCATTCCTTACTTGAGTCGCGGACTGATGCTGGCGGATTTCACCGCCGTCGTCGCCACCACCGACTTCGTGATGGCCGATGTTGACCGTTGAGAGCGCGCTGAGAAGGAAAGACTACCGATGAGCAACCTGATCGCCAGCACAGCCCCTAAAGCGCGCCAACTGACGCCGGAAGAAATTCATGACATCGAGCATGAAAAGACGCACTACCCCTATGCGCAGGCTGTGGGCCTCGAAGCACTGAAGATCGTGCAGAAATATCAGGGCTGGGTGTCCGACGAAAGCTTGCTGGCCGTGGCGCAGTACCTTGAACTACCGCCGGACGAACTCGAAGGCGTCGCCACTTTCTTCAACATGATTTTCCGCCGCCCGGTTGGCAAGAACGTGATTTTGCTGTGCGACAGCGTCGCGTGCTGGATGCTGGGCTGCGATGGTTTGAAAGACCACATCACCAAGCGCCTTGGCATCGAATACGGCCAGACCACCGCCGACAACCTGTTCACGCTGATCCCGGTGCCTTGCCTCGGCGATTGCGACAAGGCGCCGGTGATGATGATCGGCGACAACACCTACCGCAATCTGACGCCAGGCAAGATCGATCAGTTGATCGACCAGTGCAAGGCGCGCGGCTAGTACAGGATTCGAACGATGACACCGACCAACAAACCGCTTACCAAGAATATCGAGCCCGGCCGCGCACCGTTCACGTTCGCGCAGTATCAGGCTGCCGGTGGCTACCAGAGCGTGGCCAAGGCGCTGACGTACAAGCCGCGCGACCTGATGAAGCTGGTGCAGGACAGCGGCCTTGGCGGCCGCGGCGGTGCCGGTTTCAACACCGGCTTGAAGTGGAGTTTCATTCCCGAGCCCGATGGCGGTCCGCGCTATCTCGTCGTCAATGCCGACGAAATGGAGCCGGGCACGTTCAAGGATCGCCTGCTGATGGAAAACGATCCGCACTTGCTGATCGAAGGCATGATCACCGCGTCGATCGCGCTGCAGGCGACGATGGCCTACATCTTTTTGCGTGGCGAATACAAGGAAGCCGAACACGCGTTGCAGCAGGCGATCAAGGAAGCCTATGACGCCGGCATGCTTGGCAAGAACATCGCGGGCTCGACCATGAACCTCGACATGGCGCTGCACACGTCCGCTGGTCGCTACATCTGTGGCGAAGAAACCGCACTGATCAATGCGCTCGAAGGCAAGCGCGCCAATCCGCGCTTCAAGCCGCCGTTCCCGCAAGTGAGCGGGCTGTGGGGGCGTCCGACGCTGGTCAACAACGTCGAAACCATCTGCAACATTCCCGGTATCGTCAACAACGGTGCCGACTGGTACAAGGGACTCGGTTTCAACGGCCAGAGCGGTACGCGCCTGAGCGGTGTCAGCGGTCGCGTCAAACGTCCGGGTTGCTGGGAAGTGCCGGTCGGCATCACGTTCCGCACGCTGCTGGAAGATTATGCCGGTGGCATGCAGGATGGCTATCAATTGAAAGCGTTCCTGCCCGGTGGTGGCTCGACCGACTTCATGCTGCCCGAGCATCTCGACTTGCCAATGCTGGCCGGTGACGTCCAAAAAGCCGGCAGCCGTCTCGGCACCTCATTGATCATGGTGCTCGACGACAAGACTTGCCCAATCGGTTGCATCCATAACCTGATCAAGTTCTTTGCGCATGAAAGTTGCGGCTGGTGCACGCCGTGCCGCGACGGCTTGCCGTGGGTCGAGCACATGCTGCTGAAGATGGAGCAGGGCAAGGGCGAGCTGAAAGACATCGACATCATGAAAGAAGCCTGTGGTTACATGGGCCCCGGCAACACGTTCTGCGCACTGGCGCCCGGTGCTGCCGAACCGCTGCAGAGCGGACTGAAATATTTCCATGACGAGTTCATCGAACACGTGAACCACGGTTGCAAGTACCACAACCATTGAAAAGCGCATTGAGAATCGGACGGTTACCGTAATGGCTAAGATCACAGTTGATGGCAAGGTCTTCGAAGTCGACCCCAACAACAACCTGCTGGAAGAGATCCTGTCGCATCAGCAGGACCTGCCGTACTTCTGCTGGCATCCCAGCATGGGTTCGGTTGGCTCGTGCCGTCAGTGCGCGGTCATCGAATACGCCAACGACCAGGATCAGCGCGGCCGCCAGGTGATGGCGTGCATGACGTCACCAAGGGACGGCGCACGATACTCGATCGAGAAGGCGCACCAGTTCCGCGCGCAGGCGATCGAAAGCATCATGACCAGCCACCCGCACGACTGCCCGGTGTGCGAAGAAGGCGGCGAGTGTCATTTGCAGGACATGACGGTGATGTCCGGCCACACCTATCGCCGTTACGACGGCAAGAAGGCCACGCACACCAACCAGGATCTCGGTCCTTTCATCGGCCACGAGATGAACCGCTGCATCACGTGCTATCGCTGCGTGCGTTATTACAAGGATTACGCCGGTGGCACCGACTTCGGGCCACAGGCGTCGCACAACCACACCTACTTCGGCCGTTTCCAGGACGGCCCGCTCGAAAGCGAATTCTCCGGCAACCTGGCCGAAGTGTGCCCGACCGGCGTGTTTACCGACAAAGTGTTCAGCAAGCACTACGCCCGCAAGTGGGACTTGCAGACTTCGCCGAGCGTGTGCGCTGCCTGCGGTGTCGGCTGCAACACCAACCCGGGTGAACGCTACGGCACGCTGCGCCGCGTGGTGAATCGTTTCAACGATGCCGTGAACGGCTACTTCCTGTGCGATAAAGGTCGTTTCGGCACCGGTTACGTCAACAGCGAACAGCGCATCCGCGTCAGCATGACCCGCAACAGCCATGACGGTCGCCCAAGCGAAATCAGCCCCGGTGACGCCAAGGCGCAGTTGCTGCGCATAGGCAAGGGTGGAATCGGCATCGGTTCGCCGCGGGCGTCGCTGGAAGCCAACTACGCCTTGCGCGAGCTGGTCGGCAAGGACAATTTCTACGCCGGCGTCAGCGATGCCGAATTCGGCTTGCTGAACCAGGTGCTCGACATCTACCGCAGCAAACCGGTGCACGTCGCGTCGATCAAGGACATCGAACAGTGCGATGCCGTCATCGTGCTCGGCGAAGATGTCACCAATACCGCCGCCCGCATTGCACTGGCACTGCGCCAGTCGGTCAAAAGCATCGGTCGCGACATGGCCGCCAAGTTGAAGCTGCCGCAGTGGCATGATGCGGCGATCCGCAACCTGGCCCAGGGCCGCCACAGCCCGTTGTATATCCTGAGCCCGCAGGCCACGCGTCTCGATGACATCGCCAAGCAGGTGCACATCGCCAGCGCGGCCGACAGCGCGCGCATCGGTTTTGCCATCGCGCATGCAATCGACAACTCGGCGCCGGCAGTCAATGATCTGTCTGCTGCCGAACAAGCGCTGGTAACCAGCATCGCTGCCGACCTGAAAGCCGCGAAGAAACCGCTGGTCGTCTCCGGCACTTCGAGCCTGGAACCGGCACTGCTGAACGCCGCTGCCAACATTGCCACTGCACTTGGCGGCGACAAGCGCGGCAACCTCGCACTGTGCGTGCCGGAAGCCAACAGCCTCGGCTTGATGTTGCTGATGGAAGGTTCGGCCAACTCGTTGGGCAAGGCCATGCAGGCCGGTGCCACCAACGCCATCGTGCTGGAAAACGATCTGTATCGTCGCGCCCCGAGTGCCAGCGTCGACAAGTTTCTCACCGGCTTGCAGCAACTGGCCGTGCTCGACAGTCTGCAGAATCGCACCGGCGAAGCCGCCAACCTGGTGCTGGCTGCCGGTACCTTTGCGGAAACGACCGGCACCTTCATCAACTACGAGGGCAGGGCGCAGCACTTCTACGCTACCTTCAAACCGGCACCGGAAATCCGCTCGAGCGCCAAGTGGCTGTGCGATACAGCGTTCGGCGAAGAACCGCGTATCCACTTGCTGACCGGTGGTTGCGCTGCGTTGCTGCCGAACGGCTATAAGCTGCAGAAGCTGACGCCGGGTGCCGATTGGAATTTCGCCGGTGCCAAGGCACCGCGCCAGCATCATCGCTACAGCGGCCGTACCGCGCTGCGCGCGCATCTGAACGTGCACGAGCCGAAGCAGGAGCAGGACGAAGACGGCATCATGAATTACTCGATGGAAGGTGTGCCACCGACCAAAGACGCCACCGTGTTCAACTCGCCGTGGTCGCCGGGCTGGAACTCCAACCAGTCGTTGTTCAAATTCCAGCGCCATACCGGCGCCGCGCTGACCCAGGCCGGCCACGGTGAACTGCTGCTCGACGAATACACCGGCGCCAAGTCGTGGTATCCGGCCACGGTCGCCAAGGCCGCCATCAACGGTTTCGCCATGTTCCCGCTATATCACCTGTTCGGCAGCGAAGAGTTGACGGCGAAGAGCGACGCGATCCAGGCCAAGACCACGAGTGCCTACATTGCGCTGAATCCTGCCGATGCCAGCAAGCTCGGCCTCGCTGCCAGCGATGGCGTGCAGGTACAGCACAACGGCGCCGTGCCGTACCTGGTGCGCGCATCGATCGCGCCGGGCACCGTCGGTGTCAGCGTCGGCCTCAGCGGTTTGAATTTCCAGGATCTGGTGACGCCGGGCATAGCGCTGAACAAGGCCGCCAACTGGCAGAACCCGAAAGACTGGCGCGCCAGCAACATCATCGTCAGCGACGCAGGCAGCGATTCCGCCTACGGTCGTGGCGTGCAGGGCCGGTAACGGGCGAATAGGAGACTCTCATGTTTGAATTCGTCGTCGGTTCCCCGCTCAACATCGTGCTGATCCTCGGCGCGGTGCTGATTACCGCCGCCTTGCTGATCTGGATCGAGCGCCGCGTGCTCGGCTTCCTCAACGAACGTCTCGGCCCCAACCGCGTCGGTCCGTTCGGCATCCTGCAATCGTTCGCCGACGTCGGCAAACTGATCACCAAGGAAGACTGGGTGCCGCAGTTCTCCGACAAGCTCACCTTCGTGGTGGCGCCGATCATCGTGCCGGTGGCGATGCTGCTGAGCTTCGCGGTGATTCCGATCGCGCCCGGCGTCGGTATCATCGACCTCAACATCGGCCTGTTCTGGATCATGGCGATGGCCGGCCTCGGCGCGTACTCGGCGATGCTCGGCGGCCTGGCATCGAACAACAAGTTCTCGCTGCTCGGCGGTTTGCGTGCCGCCGGCCAGATGATCAGCTACGAAGTGTTCATGGGCATCTCCATGCTCGGCGTCGTCATTCTCGGCAACAGTTTCAACCTGCGCGACATCGTCACCGCGCAGAAGGATCAATGGTTCGTGATCCCGCAGTTCGTCGGCTTCATCGTCTTTGTCATCGCAGGTCTCGCCGAAACCAAGCGCTGGCCGTTCGACCTCGCCGAAGGCGAATCGGAGATCATCTCCGGCTTCAACACCGAATACTCCGGCATGAAGTTCGGCCTGTTCTTCGTCGGCGAATACATCGGCATGCTGGTGCTGTCGGCACTGATCCCGGTGCTGTTCTTCGGCGGCTGGTACGCGCCGTTCGGCTGGGAACTGCCGAACCCGATCATTTCCGGCGTGTTCTGGATGATCGTCAAAACCAGTTTCTGGATTTTCTTCTTCATCCTGGTGCGCGCCGCGCTGGTGCGGCCGCGCTACGACCAATTGATGAACTACGGCTGGCTGGTGATGCTGCCGTTGTCGTTGTTGAACCTTCTCATCACTGGCGCCGTGGTACTGGCGCGGGGGAACTGAGTCATGATCACCTTCCTGAAACAACAACTCTATGTGCTGTGGTCGAACGTCGTCACGTTGTGGCTCGTGTTCACCCACATGTTCAAGAAGAAGGACACCGTCGAATATCCCGACGTGATGCCGTACATGTTTCCGCGCTGGCGCGGCCGCATCATCCTCAGCCGCGATCCCGACGGCGAAGAGCGCTGCGTTGCCTGCAATCTGTGCGCGGTGGCGTGCCCGGTCGATTGCATCGCGTTGCAGAAAACTGAAGACGAGAACGGTCGCTGGTATCCGGAATTCTTCCGCATCAACTTCTCGCGCTGCATCATGTGCGGCTTCTGCGAAGAAGCCTGTCCGACCCATGCCATCCAGCTGACGCCGGATTTCGAAATGGCCGAATACGTGCGCCAGGACATGGTGTGGGAGAAGAAAGACCTGTTGATCAGCGGCACCGGCAAGTACCACGACTACAACTTCTACCGCATTGCCGGCAAAGCCATCGGCGGCAAAGGCAAAGGGGAAGGGCGGAATGAATTGCCGCCGATCGACCGCAGGAGCCTGCTGCCATGAGTCTGCTTTTCTACGTCGCCGCCGTCATCAGCGCGCTGTCGACGCTGATCGCCATCACCCGCGTCAACGTCACCCATGCGTTGTTGTATTTCATCGTGTCGCTGATTTCGCTGGCGATCATCTTCTATACGGTCGGTGCGCATTTCGCCGCCGCGTTGGAAGTGATCGTCTATGCCGGTGCCATCATGGTGATGTACGTATTCGTGGCGATGATGCTGAACCTCGGCAAGGCCACCGAAGACCAGGAACGCGCATGGCTCAAACCTTCGATGTGGATAGGCCCGTCGTTGATGGCGGCACCGTTGCTGGCCGAGCTGTTGATGGCATTGCGTGACACCGGCACCGCCGAGATGGCGACATCGGTCCTCGCTGCCAAGCAGGTCGGTATCGACTTGTTCGGCCCGTACGTGTTGGCGGTTGAACTGGCATCGATGCTGTTGCTGGCCGGATTGGTCGGCGCCTTCCATCTGGCCCGCAAATAGGCAATTACAGGACACCTTGTCATGAACTTCACAATGCCTACCGTCACCATGCAGGCGATCCCGATGGAGCACGGCCTGATCCTGGCCGCCATCCTGTTTGCGCTGGGCCTGATCGGCGTGTTGACCCGCCGCAACATGGTGTTCGTGCTGATGTCGCTCGAAATCATGCTGAACGCCGTCGCGCTGGCGTTCGTCGTCGCCGGTGCCCACTGGGGCAAGACCGACGGCCAGATCATGTTCCTGATGATCATCACGCTGGCGGCCGCCGAAGT
>DATJXP010000179.1:0-2386 GCA_035500035.1 Candidatus Acidiferrum sp.
TGCAACTCGCGCTTGCCGGTCTTGGGCAGATCCACTGAAACAGTCATGGGCGTTTCACGTTGAGCAGACATGGCTGCATGCTAAGGAATGACTGACGAGTCAGTCAATTGTCTGCTTCACCGGCGGCTGACGTTCGTCAAATCGGTGTCAGTTTTTCCCCGAGGAAGGCCAGCACCTTGGTCCAGGCATCGTCGCTGGCGGCCTGGTGGTAACGCTCCGGCATCGGGAAGTTCTGGAACGCATGGCCAGCGCCGTCGTAGCGGTGGAATCGATGTTCGATCCCGGCGGCGGTCAGCGCCTGACTGTAATCGTCCACGTCCTGCGGCGACGGGTTGGTGTCGTTGTTGCCGTAGAAGCCGATCACCGGACAGTTGATGAAGCGAGCCAATTCGATCGGCGGCTGGTTGCCTGCCCCGAGCGCCTTCTTGACGTTGCCGCCGTAGAAAGTCGCCATCGCTGCCAGTTGCGGAATGTGGCACGCCGTCAGCCAGGCAACGCGGCCACCCCAGCAATGGCCGACTACACCGATGCGGTTGGCATCGACTGCCGGCAGCGTCTTCAACACGCCGAACGCCGCCTGCATGTCGGCCACCATCCAGTCGTCGCGGCTCTCTTCGCGTTTCTTCTCCATCGGATCGCTCTTGGGCCACCAGTGGAAAATGAATGGCACCGCCACCACATAGCCGTTGTCGGCGAAGCGTTGCGCGGTGGTCAGCGTGAACGGATCGTTTTCGAGCCCGGCGTGGCCCATCGGAATGTGCTGCGCCAGCAACAGCGCCGGATGCGGCCCCTGCCCTTGCGGGCGGAACACGAACACTTCCATGGCGGAGCCGAGCACAATGACGGTTTCTATCGTGTACATGATCACCTCGAGCAGATCGAATTCAAACGGCCTTGCGCGCCACTATCACTCGCCGGTTGATGCCGAACCAGGCGTGCAGCGGAGTTTCCAGCGTGACGAGCGCGAAACCGGCCTGCCGCAGACGTTCGCCGATGTCGTCGCCGTAATTGCGCAGCGCCAGGATGCGATCCGATACCGACGCCGGATCGCCATGGTATTCCGGCTCCAGCAAGTGGACGATAGTGCCATCGGCAGCGACGCGCGCGCGTTCGATGGTGGTACCGGTTGCTTGCAACGGCACCGTGAACACGCACACGCCGCGTGGCCGCAGCACGCGCCAGAGTTCGCGAAAACCGGCGCCATCGTCGGCGACATGTTCGAACACGTCGGTGCTGGTGCAAAGATCGAAACTCGCATCGCCGAAACTCAGTGTCTGTACATCCTGGCACAACACACCGT
Source organism: Candidatus Acidiferrum sp. (assembly GCA_035500035.1). Lineage (GTDB taxonomy): Bacteria > Pseudomonadota > Gammaproteobacteria > Pseudomonadales > Pseudohongiellaceae > CAILUG01. The sequence goes on from DATJXP010000179.1 coordinate 1,301, forward strand.
CCTGCCACTGCCCGCTGGGCACACCCGCCCGGTATTCGGAACCGGTGACGCGCGCGCCCTGCCGCTGCAACCACGCATGCACCGGCCCGCGCGTGGACAGTTCGTAAACATCGAGTCCCGCCAACGCCGGCAATTGCCTTCGCAGCACATCCACCAATGACAAGCTGACTGCGCTGGCGCGGCAACGACCGCAGCGGATGCCGATATCGCTATTGGCCAACCGCACGAACAATCGCCGTTGTGCGCACACCGGACACCAGCCGAACGCCATGCGGCAATACCGCCAGTCGATCAGACGCAGAGCCTTGGCCAACAGTTGCAGCATCGGACTAGAGGATGTCGTTACGGGTGACGACGTTACGCAACTGCCGGCCGGCAGTGATGCGGGCCAGGTTATCGAGAAAAGTCTCGGCCGCGCGCGCGATCATGCCGCTGCCGGCGTTGGATGCGTGCGGTGTCAACGCAACGCGCGGATGTTGCCAGGCCCAATGCCCGGCCGGCGCCGGTTCCTGTTCAAACACATCGAGCACGGCGAACTCGGGCACGCCGGCGTCGAGCGCATCCTTCAAGGCCGACTCGACCACGAGATCGCCGCGCGCAATATTGACCAACACCGAGCCTTGCTTCATCGCGCGCAGAAACCCGGCATCGACCATGTGCCGCGTGGCGGAGTTCGACGTGCAGGCCAGCACCACCACGTCGGCAGTCGGCAACACTGCGGGCAGTTGCTGTTGAGTGACGACGGCATCGGCGAGCCCCGCCGTATCCGGCTTGCGCCGCACCGCCGTCACCCGCGCCCCGAAGGCCTGCAACCGCCGCGCCAGCTCCTGGCCGATCTCGCCGAAACCGACGATGAGCCAATGCGTGCCGTGGATTTCGCGGAAGCCGTGCGGCTTCCACTGTTGTTGCCGCTGTTTGTCGCGGAAGCCGGCGACGTCCTGGTAGTGCGCCAGCACTTGCGCCAACGTGTACTCGGCGATGGCGATGGCCTGCGCATGGTTGTTGGTCAGCAACACGCCTTTATCGACCAGTGGCAGATACGGCAGTTGGTCGAGGCCGGTATTGATCGTGTGCAGCCACTGGATC
>DATJXP010000180.1:0-4659 GCA_035500035.1 Candidatus Acidiferrum sp.
CGACTTGATCGGCAACGTGTGGGAATGGACCTCGAGTCCGTACTACGAGAGCCACGACTTTGCCGACAAGGCCAAGTACCCGCAAGGCTTCGATCCCAATCAACCGGACGACGAAGTCGCTGTCATCAAGGGTGGCTCGTACTTGTGTGCGCCCAACTACTGCATGCGCTATCGCCCGGAAGCGCGCCAAGGCCAGAGCAAGGGTTTGGGGACCGTGCACATCGGTTTTCGCACCGTGCTCAACGTCGCGGCAAAGCAGTAGCGCTTGCTCATTCCCCAAAGCGGGCAACGCGATCGATCAGCCAGAATGCCGCCGGCACGCCGATGACATAGGACGCCAGCAGCTCGCTGCGGGTCCTCCATCTGCCGTCCTGCCAATGTGCCGGCTGCAGCCGCAGCATTTTCCCCGCCAGCCACAGCAGCGCAAATACAACGGCAATGAACAACAGCTGACCGATTTCAACGCCGACATTGAAGAACAGCAGCGACAATACAGCCTCGTTCTTCGCCAGGCCGAGTTCACCCAGCGCATTGGCAAAACCGAGACCATGCAACAAGCCAAAACTGAACGACACGGCGACGGGGTAACGGTGGGCCAGGCTGCCGGTATCGCGATTGGCAATCTCGTGGGCAAGAAAAACGATCGAAAGAGCAATGCTGGCTTCAACCGGCGGAATCGGCACGTGCACAAAGCCCAGCGCAGACAATGACAGCGTGATCGAATGCGACATCGTGAAGCCGGTAACCGTCAGCAGGATACGCTTGGGCGTGCGGGCAATGACGAGCAACCCGAACACGAACAGCAAATGGTCGTAGCCGGTGATGATGTGGTCGATGCCCAACAGCGTGTAATCGCGGGCGACGCGGGTTGGCGTCATCGGCGGCGGCACGGTCCATTCGGGAGAAGTCGGCGACAACATCGCACTGACGGTGCCGCCCTGCAAACGGGTCAACCGGTAGAAACTCGCGAGCGACGGATTGAACTGCGGAAACCGCAACGAAAACTTGCCGTCATCGAGTCCGCCTTTGCACTCCATCAGCGCGGCTTGCGGCGCATTAGTCTGTGTCGCGCAATTGGCAGGCCATACCACTTGCGGCTGGTTGTCGGCTTCGACCGTGGGCGGAACCCGTAACGACCAATGAAACACGTTGGGCGCGACTTCTTCGATATTGACCGCTACCGGCCGTGCGTCGTGTGCCCGTGCATCACCCGTACCCGCCAGCAACAACACGAACATCGCAAGCAGTGCGTGCAACGACCGGTTTGCGGGCTTCACTTATGTGGCTCCAACTTCACTTGCACTTCATAACTCTTGACCACTTCGGCTTCAGCCTCCTGCCGCTTGCGTGCCAGCGTTTCGTAGCGGAAATCATCGAGCACGCGCGGCCTCACCTGATCGAACGGCGGCGTGGTTGCGCCCGTGCGCTGCGTCAACATCACCAGATGATAGCCATAGTGCGACTGGAACGGACCCTGCCACTGAGCCGGCGACACCGTGAGCTTGTCGAGCGCATCGACGAATTCAGGGCCGAAGTTGTTGACGGCAAAATCGCGTGTGCGTTCGACGTAGTTCTGCAGGAACGGGAAGCGATCGCCATACTGGCCGGCATCGGAGAATTGCTTGCCCTTGAGCGTCGGCAGCAACTTGTCGGCCTTGGCTTTCGCCGCCGCCATCCCGCCTTTCTCGGCATCAAAGAAAATGTGGGTGAAGGTATAGACCGGATCGATCCTGTAGTCCTCCACATGCGCGGCATAGTAGGCCTGGAGTTGGTCGTCGGCGGGACTGATCGTATCGGCCGCACTGTTTTCCAGCAGGAATTCCTCTTTCTGCACCAGCCGTTGTTTGATGATGTAGTCACCCTTTTCCATGCCCAGCTTGAGCGCTTCGCGGTAAAGTGCTTCTTCGCGCACGTAGTCGTTGATCAGACTTTGTCTTTCTTCTGCGCTCATCGAATCGAGTCGTTGGCTGAACAAGTCGGTATCGAATGCCTTGGCCTGGTACTGCATGTAATCCAGCAAGGCGGCGCGATCGACGATGATGGTGCCATCGACCGCGGCTGCGGAAACTTGTGCGGGTGACTGCTGTTGTTGACTGCCATAGAAGAAAAACAGCAAGGCGCCGAGCAACAGGAAATGCAGCAGTGGCTGTTTGAGCAACGAACGCATGGTGGCTTGAATCCGGAAATCCTGCGGTAGTTCACCACAAGATTCCCGGACTCGCCAGTCAGTGGCCGTCAATCAGCCATAAACAAAACACCCGGCTTTGCCGGGTGTTTTTACGGCCGCATGTGCCACGAGATCACGGGTGTTGCTTGTATACGGCAAGCGCCGCGGAGACTGCGCGCTCGCTGTTGATCGCGGCCCCCATATCGGTCAGCACCGCATCAAGTGCGGACAGGCAACGCAGCACGTTGGTTTTGTTGGCGCCATGACCCATCAGACCGATGCGCCATACCTTGCCTGCCAACGTGCCCAGACCGGCGCCGATTTCCAGATTGAAATCGTTCAGCAGACGCGCGCGCACTTCTGCCTCCCTGATGCCGGCAGGGACGGTGATCGAGTTCAACTGCGGCAAACGGGCATCCTTGCGCACGACATAGCTCAGGCCCATCGCCTCCACGCCGGCTGCCAGTGCACTGGCATGCAGCGCATGGCGAGCCCAGGCATTTTCCAGCCCTTCTTCCTGCAGAATCACCAGCCCTTCATGCAATCCGTACATGTTGTTGATCGGCGCCGTGTGATGGTAACTGCGGCCACCGTCACCTTCCCAATACGCCATCATCAACTGCATGTCGAGAAACCAGCTCTGCACCTTGGTCTTGCGCCGCTTGATCACTTCGACCGCACGCGGACCGAAGCTGAGCGGTGCCAAGCCCGGCGGGCACGACAGGCACTTCTGCGAACCCGAATAGATCGCATCGACTTCCCAACCATCGACGTCGAGTTCAACTCCACCAAGACCGGTCACGCTGTCGACCAGCGACAGACAACCGTACTTGTGCGCCAGTGAACTCAGCAACCGCACGTCACTGCAGGCGCCGGTTGAGGTTTCCGCGTGCACGAATGCAAGTAACTTCGCATCCGGATTGGCCTTGAGCGCTTCCTCTACCTTGTTCGGGTCGACCGGCTCACCCCACGCATCCTGCACCATGATCGCGGCGGCACCGCAGCGCTCGACGTTTTCCTTCATGCGACCGCCGAACACGCCGTTCTGGCACACGATCGCCTTGTCGCCCGGTTCGAGCAGATTGACGAAACAGGCCTCCATGCCGGCCGAGCCCGGCGCCGAAATCGGAATCGTCGCGCGGTTTTTGGTCTTGAACGCGTACTGCAGCAACTGCTTGATCTCGTCCATCAAGGTGACGAACGCAGGATCGAGATGACCAATGGTCGCGGCGCCCATGGCAGCCGCCACGCGCGGATTCACGTCGGACGGGCCGGGGCCCATCAAGGTCCGTAAAGGCGGATGAAAAGATTTGATGTTATTCATTGTATTCCCGATAGCGCCTGTGGCGTTCGAAGCCCACTTACCGCAAGCAGCGCAACAGACTCACAAGTGGGATTTCGGCGCCTACATGAAACAAAAAAGCCGTTAAAGAACGGCTTTTTTGATAAAGGAGGAAGTGTTATTCGCTCGCCGTTACTTCTGCCGCCGGGCGATCCACCAATTCGATGTATGCCATCGGAGCCTTGTCACCTGGACGGTAACCGCACTTGATGATGCGAGTATAACCTCCGGCACGGTTCGCATAACGCGGACCGATGTTGGTGAAGAGCTTGCCAACCGCAGCTTTACTGCGAGTGCGATTGAAGGCCAGACGGCGGTTGGCCACGCTGTCCTGCTTGGCCAGCGTGATCAGCGGTTCGGCGAACATCCGCAGTTCCTTGGCCTTGGGCAGCGTGGTCTTGATGATTTCATGCTCCACCAACGAAGCAACCATGTTACGGAACATGGCCTGGCGGTGAGCACTGGTCCGGTTGAATTGACGGCCACTGAGACGATGACGCATGACGCTACTACCTGCTTTGCCTGATTACTTTTGGTTACTTTTAATTACTGCAATTACTGCAATTACTGCCAGTTGTACTGCTTGCTGCACGATCAAGCCGCGCGATCATCGCCTTTCAGGCTGGCCGGCGGCCAGTTTTCCAGACGCAGGCCCAGCGACAGGCCTTTCGATGCCAGCACATCCTTGATCTCGGTGAGCGACTTCTTGCCGAGGTTCGGCGTTTTCAACAATTCGACTTCGGTGCGCTGGATCAGATCGCCGATGTAGTAGATGTTCTCGGCCTTGAGGCAGTTCGCAGAGCGAACGGTAAGCTCGAGATCGTCGACCGGACGCAACAGGATCGGATCGATTTTGTCTTCATGCTTCGGCGCTTCCTTGACCGAACTGTTTTTCAGATCGACGAACACACTCAGCTGATGTTGCAGAATGGTCGCGGCCTGACGGATCGCCTCTTCCGGATCAATCGTGCCGTTGGTTTCCAGTTCGATCACCAGCTTGTCGAGGTCGGTGCGCTGTTCGACGCGGGCGTTCTCGACGGAGTAGGTGACGCGGCTGACCGGCGAATACGAAGCATCCAGCAGCAGCTTGCCGACGGCGCGGGTTTCGCTGTCGCGAGAAACACGGGAGTCTGCCGGTACGTAACCACGG
>DATJXP010000181.1:0-5349 GCA_035500035.1 Candidatus Acidiferrum sp.
CACCATGAAGTCACCGCGGTCGATGTCGTCCCCGCCAAGGTGGACATGTTGAACAAGCGGCGCTCGCCGATCATCGACGCCGACATCGAACACTACCTGCAGCACAAGCCGTTGCGCCTGCGCGCCACGCTCGACAAGCAAGCGGCGTACGCCAACGCCGAGGTGGCCATCGTTGCCACGCCCACCGACTACGATCCCGACACCGACAGCTTCAACACCACGCTGGTCGAGCAGGCCATCGCCGAAGTCATCGCCAGCAATGCCAACGCCGCCATCGTCATCAAATCGACGATCCCCATCGGCTTTACCAAGCGGATGCAAGCACAGTATCCCAACAGCCAGATCGTGTTCTCGCCCGAATTCCTGCGCGAAGGCCGCGCGCTGTACGACAACTTGCATCCGTCGCGCATCGTCGTCGGCAACACCGGCGAGCTTGGCAAGAAACTGGCCGAGTTGTTCCGCCAAGGCGCCGTGCGCAAGGACGTCCCCGTGCTGCTCACCGATTCCACCGAAGCCGAAGCAATCCAGCTGTTCGCCAACTCCTTCCTCGCCATGCGCGTGGCCTACTTCAACGAGCTCGACGCCTACGCCGAAACCCACGGCCTCGACACGCGCCAGATCATCGAAGGCGTGGTGCTCGACCCGCGCATCGGCAGCTATTACAACAACCCCAGCTTCGGTTACGGCGGCTACTGTTTACCGAAGGACACCAAGCAGCTGCTCGCCAACTACCGCAACGTGCCGCAGCGCCTGATCGGCGCCATCGTCGAGTCCAACACCACTCGCATGGACTACATCGCCGCGCAGATCCTCAAGCGCAAACCGAAAACCGTCGGCGTGTTCCGTTTGATCATGAAGGCCGGTTCCGACAACTTCCGCGCCTCCAGCATCCAGGGCGTGATGCAGCGGTTGCAGCAAGGTGGCGTGCAGTTCGTCATCTACGAACCGGCGTCGGACGCCAAAGACTTCATGGGCATCCCGCTGGTGAACGACCTCGATGCCTTCAAGGCCAAGGCCGACGTGATCCTGGCCAACCGCAAAACCTTCGAGCTCGAAGACGTGGCGGACAAGGTTTATAGCAGGGATGTGTTCGGGGGGGATGGTTAGTCTCACGGTAAAAATGTAATTATTCTGGAGATATCCATAAATAATATCTATAATAATTACACTATGGCCAAACCCACTTCTCCCCTGTTGCCCGTCACCACGACGCTGTTGAAGCAGTTGGGCGAACGGTTGCGCCTGGCGCGGCTGCGGCGCAAGTTGAGCGCCAAGCAGGTGGCAGAGCGCGCGGGCATGGCGCCTATGACCTTGCGTAACGTGGAGCAAGGCGGTGCCGGAGTAACCATCGGCGCTTATGCCGCGGTAATGCAGGTATTGGGAATCGAACAGGATCTGAATCTGTTGGCCGCCGCCGATCCCATTGGCCGCGAACTGCAGGATTCCCGTCTGAGGCGCTGAGCCATGACTATCGCCGTCTATGCCGATTGGGAAGGGCTGCCACAGCCAACGCAGTTGGGCTGGTTGCATGCGCAGCGCACCGCACGCACGGAAACCTTGCAGTTCGAATTCGTTCCCACCGCGCTGGCTGATCCGCTATTGAATAAAGTTCCGCTGGATCCCCGCCTGGGCTGGTTCAGCGGCCTGCAACATCCACCGCAAGGCCATAGCGTGTTCGGCCTGTTTGCCGATGCCAGTCCGGATCGTTGGGGGCGCGTGCTGATGCAGCGCCGGCTCGAGCGCCAACAGCGTGCCGGCACCGAGCCACGCAATACGCGGCTGTACGAATCCGATTACCTGCTGGGAGTACACGACTTGTACCGTGTAGGAGCGTTGCGCTTTCGCCGTGACGATGCAGGGAATTTTCTCGACGACCGGCACGACATGGCCGCGCCGCCTTTCGTCCAACTGCGCAAGCTGGAAGCCGCCAGCCGCGCCCTGGAAAACGATGAGGACAATCGGGCCAAGCAGGGCGACGAATGGTTGCGAATGTTGATTGCTCCCGGTGGTTCGCTGGGCGGTGCGCGCCCCAAGGCCAGCGTGGTCGACAAGGCAGGCAAGCTCTGGATCGCCAAGTTTCCGAGCGTGAAGGATGAGCACGACGTAGGCGCCTGGGAATCGATCGTGCAAACAATGGCGGCCAAATGCGGTTTGCGCACGGCGCCAGTGCTGGCGAAACGCTTTGTCGGCAAGCAGCATACATTCCTCATTCGCCGCTTCGACCGCAGTGAACAAGGCAAACGCCTGCACTTTGCCTCGGCAATGACGCTGACCGGCCGCAAAGACGGCGACGACGCAGGCAGCGGAGCCAGCTACCTTGAACTGGCGCAGGTACTGATCAGGCACGGCGCGCAAACCGCAAGCGATCTGCCCGAACTATGGCTGCGCATCGTGTTCAACATGCTGGTGTCCAACGACGACGATCATCTGCGCAATCACGGTTTCATCCTGGTGCCGGGCAAGGGTTGGCGCTTGTCGGAAGTTTACGATCTCAACCCGGTCCCGGATGCCGCCGGTTTGCGGCTCAACGTCAGCGAAGCCGACAACGCGCTTGACCTCGAGCTTGCACGCTCCGTGGCGCCGCTATTCCGCGTCAAGACGAAGCGTGCCAACGAATTGATTCAGCATTGCCGCGCAATGGTTGCGCAATGGCGCACCCTGGCGACTAGCCTCGGTGTAACAAAAAGAGAGCAGGAATGGATGGCGCCGGCATTCCGGTTGGCGGAGTGATCGGCTGTCATTCTCCTTGGCTTCAATCCCGACCAAGTACCTGGCACTCCACGATGCTTTTACTGCGTTGAATGATCTCGGCATCCAACGAGATAAGTGGCTGACTACGCATCTTGGCCAACGCTACATAAATGGCATCAGCACCGCGAAGTTTGTGGTTGATGGCTATGTCGGATGCCACGCTTACAAGACCAGAATCTACTGCAAAGAAACTTATCCAGTGCTGTGAGACCAGGAATTGGCGAATCTGTTGGGCAGCGTCGGCTGAATTGGTTCGTCTTGCAATCGCCCCACAGGTTTCCACCAATGCCAGCGTTGGCAGTTCCGTTGGCTCAGAAGAAGTCGAAAGCTCGGCTATACAGCGTTGAGCCGCTTTGTGATTAGGCTCGTATGGCAAAAATGCTGCTACCCACACACTTGCATCAATGACCATTAACTCCGCCTGTCTTCCCTGATTGCTGTACTCGCATTCTGCTCTCCTTGCCAATGGCGGCCTACCAATTCAGCCAGTCTGTCCAGTTCCCGGCTGCAGTCCGCAGCCCCGGCGGTTTGATTACCGGGTGCGGATGTCGCCCCCACCTCGCGGTTCAATACCTGGGTGAGCCAGTCTTTCAAGCTAAGCCCTTGCAAGGCCGCCACCGCTTCGGCCTTTTTAAAAAGATCGTCCGGCATTTCGATCATGGCTTTCATGAGTGTGCTCCAAATAACTGCAACTGATTGCTTTGCATTTTAGCGGACTTCGGCGATCCCGCCACTTTTCATGCCTGCCGAAGGTCATGAATGAAGCGGTCAGCCGGATCGCGATGATGCCAAGGCAGTGCGTTTGCCGCGAACGCCACTGCGGGAGTGAATGTGTAGCACGTGAATGTTCTGCGCATCGCAAAAGCTTTCGAACCATTCCGCTACCGGCTGCCCCAACTTCACCTGGCCTTTTGCCACCAGCAACCCCACTTCCCATGCCGTGATGGCGGAGACATGCACAAACCAGCCGTGCAGGGCAAACCTGTCGCTCCCGCGAAGGCAGGGGCGGGAATCCATTACGACTTCTCGCGAAACGAACTCGGCACCGCCGGCGCCAACTTCATGATTTCCCGCAGTCGTTTCTCATAACGCTTGCCCACCACCGCAGCCGAAAACTCCGGCCACTTCCGCTTGCGGCGCTTGGGCGGATTACGCACAAACTGCTTCATCAACTGTGCCGCATGCTTTACATCAGGCTCGGCCCACACCTGCCCCTTGGCCTGCGTGTATTCCGAGGCGCGAACTTTCACCAGCTGGTAACGCACAAGGTCGGCATACGGTGGGTGGCAGAAGTCCACGTTGCCGGAGTAGCCGGTGCAGATCACGTGCAGCCCCAACTGCAATGCCTCCGCCAGGCCGCGACCAAATCCTTCGGCGCGATGCAGCGAAACGAAACAATCGCACGCCTGGTACAGCGCCAACAGCTCCGGCCGCGGCAACGTACCCTCGATGATGTGGATGCGCGGATCGCGCGCCGCCAGTTTCTTCAGCCGCTCCCACAGGGGGTTTTTCCGCACCGGCTTGTGAACCTTGATCACCAGCCCAACATCGGCGCCGGCTTTTGCCTGCAGCGGAAACGCCTGCAAGAAAGCATCGATGCAAGCCTGCGGATTCTTGCGATGGATGTAGGAATTGAGGTCGAACGCAAAGCAGAACAGTTTGGCAGCTTGCGGCAGCTTGAAGTGAGCCCTGGCCAGTTTGCGGTTGGCGAAGGGCATCACCTCGCCCAGTTCCACCGCCATCGGCATCACCTGCAGCGGCTTGCTGCAAACCGGGCGTAGCGAGTTGTAAGTGTGCTGCGTGGAAACCCACACTTCGTCCACCAGCTCCAGCACCATTTCCCAATCCTTCGGGAATTTGCCCAGCTCCCACGGCCAATAGCCGATGCTGTAGCGATCGTTGAACTGCCCGCTGCTGCGCTCCAGGTAAAACCGCGCATTCTCCTCGGCCGTCATGCAGAACATGTTGATGGCGTAGTCGCCGTTCTTGCTGACATGCTTTGCCATGCTGGCGTCGTTTTGCGGCACCGCATCGCCGGGCTGGAAGTCCACCAACGTCACCGGAACCCTGGCCGCCAGCAACGCACGCGTGGCCATGCGCGAATCTTCACCGACGCCCAACTGGCCAAAGGCATAACCGATCACGTTGACGCCGAATTTGCGCTTGGCGAAGGGCCGACGTTTCGGCGCCACATACTGCTGTTTTGCAATGGCGGCCCGCAGGCGGGAACGGAATGGCTCACCGATGGACAACACCAGCTTTTGTTCTTCCTCGTTCAGAAACGGCCATAAATTGCATTCTTCCACGCCGTAGGTATAGAACCAGTTGAGAAATTGTTGGCGCTGCTCGGGTTGGGGGAAAGCCTGTGCCAAGCCTTTTAGCCGCGACAGGATCACGCTCTGCAGCGGAGTGAGACCAGAATGGGAACTGGAGAGGGCCAGGGAAATTGCGTGCAGCAGTTCAGGATATTCTCTCAATACTTGAAACCTGTTGTAACCGTGCACGGTCAGCCAAGCGAAAAAAGTGCTGTGATCACGGTCTCGCTTATACAAGCGTTGCAGATCGGGGAAGATATTGATCAGCAGTGCAAGAGGGTTG
>DATJXP010000182.1:0-6294 GCA_035500035.1 Candidatus Acidiferrum sp.
TTGACCAGAAAGTGGCTCGCGGTGTTGAGCGTGAAGCACTGGCTGTCGAGCACGTTTTGCAGCGTGTCCTTCTTGCGGCCGTCCGGCCGCGGTATCGTCGAGAAGCCGATGATCGGCGGCTGTGCGCTGAAGCAATTGAAAAACGAAAACGGCGCCAGGTTGTTGACGCCGTTCCTGCTGCGCGTGCCCACCCACGCCACCGGTCGCGGCGCGATGCTGCCGATCAGGATGCGGTAGATGTCGTGATGGGGGAGTTGGTCGGCGGCCAGAATCATGGAATGCGGCAGGCAAGGGAGTTGCCCGCATTGTACCGCGTTACCGCCGCTCGGCCTCCGCATCGAGCAGCGTGGTCTCGACAGCCTGGATGCGCGGTACCGGTTCCGGCGTCATCGAGAAGAATACGCTTGCATCGCGCTTGCTGCCCTTGACGATGAAGTGGCCGCGCAGTTGGTTGTCGGCTTGCATGGGGCCTGTCTCGCGTATCTCTCCCATGGATTCCCTGAGCTTGCGTCCTCGTGCATTGCGCGTCGTCACATCGAGGTCACGAAAGAAATTGCCGGCGAAAATGCCGCTGCTTTCGGCCTGATTCCAGTCGAACAGGTATTCCGTCAACTGGCGATGCCGCTGGTCGAGCAACGGCGGGACCGGTAGCGCACGCGGCTGCAAGCCGGCCTGCCGGATGATCTGTTTGACGACGGTGCGGTTGGTCGGCGTCAACGATTCATAGGTGATATTGCTGAACGCCATCACCGCGAGTCCCAGTTCCGGCACGAAAATCCAGTTGCCGGTGAAGCCGGGCAGACCGCCGTTGTGGCTTAGATAAGGCGGCGTGTCGCATTCCTGCGCCCAGGTCAGACCGAAGGAGTAGCCGAGCACGAACGGGCAAGCGCCATTGGCGACGAACTGGTTCAAGCGCAGGGGCTGATGCATTTCCCGCAAGGAGCTGCGTTTCAGCACGCCATCGTCGCTGCCATCGCGTGGCGGCCAGGCGGACAAATGCAGCGAGGCGAAGCGGGCAAAATCCTGCACAGACGTAATCAGGCCGCCCATCGGACCAAAAGCGCCATGATGTTCCGGGGTCACCGCGGCAAGCGGTCCGTTGGCGCGGTCGTAGCCGGTCGCCATCCGCTTGTCATCGGCCTTGTCCACTTCCCACACCGTATCGCGCATGCCGAGCGGCTCGAGGATGTTGCGTGTCGTGTATTGTTCGAACGACAGTCCGGAAACGTTTTCGATGACTCTGCCCAGCAAGGCAAAGCCGAGATTGCTGTATTCGTAATGGATATCGGGTGCGCGTGAAAACGACGGGCCTGCACGCAGTAGTGCGGTCAGGTCGTCATCGCTCATCGCCAGTTGGCGATCGCCCCACGGATTGTCTTCGGGCAGGCCGGCGCCATGCGTCAGCAAATGCCTGAGTGTGACGGGCGGAGAATCCGCGGTGGGAGCCACCAGGTTCGCGGCTTCCGGCACATAGAGAGAGACAGGGTCGTCCAATCGCAGCAGTCCGCGGTCGCGCAATTGCAGGATGGCCACCGCGGTGAAGTTCTTGCTCATCGAGGCCACGCGGAACAGCGAATGTGCATCCGCCGGTGTCTTGTGCGCCAGGTCGGTATAACCAAAGCCACCGCTGTAAACGAGTTTGTCGTCGAGCACGATGCCATAGACGAGCCCGGGCAATCCGGCTTTGGCATAAAACGATTCGTAGAGCGATGACACCGCGGTCGCTGTTGTTGCCACTTTGTCGGCGCGTGCGGTGTCTGTGAATTGCGCGGAAAGTACAGGGGCCTGCGCCGAAACATCACTGGCGCACGACAGCGCCACTGACAGTAATGGCAGCGATAGAAAAGTCTTCATGGTTCTGCCCCGCAAGCGAAGTCCCATGAGACAGTGACGTCGGCGATGCCGGAAAAGTTTGGGTGCCGTTCGAAAAAAGCGGAATCAGCGGAACGCCATGATGAAGCGGGTACCGCTTCCCGGAGCGGAGGTGGCGACGATGCTGCCGCCGTTGGCCTGCACGATCTGCTTGACCAGGCTGAGTCCGATGCCGCTGCCGCCGCGCTTGGTGGTGAAGAACGGAATGAAGATGCTGTCGAGCACGGCGGCGTCGATGCCGTTGCCGTTGTCGGTGACGGTGATGATGACCTGGCCGCGCTCGCCGTACGTCGCCTGCATGCCGATCGCGGGATCGGGCCGGCCCTGCACGGCGTCGAACGCGTTGTTGAACAGATTGATCAGCGCCTGTTCGAGCAGATCCTGGTCGGCATGCAGCAGTGGATTGCCCTTGCTCCAGTCGATGTCGAGCCGGACGTTGCGGATCTTCGCCTTGTCCTGATACAGCGCTTGCACGCGCTGCGCCAGTTCGCTGAAAGCAAACTGGTGCGGCTGCGGCACCGGCAGCCGCGTCAGTTGCCGATAGCTTTCGACGAAGCGCAACAGGCTCTGGCCGCGTTTGCTGATCGTGTGGGTGGCGTGGGAGGAATCGTCGAGCAGCACCAGCGCGTTGGCCTTGGCGGCATCGCCACCGTCGGCGGTCAATTGCTCGCGGGCATCGGTCAGCATCGTGCCGACGGTGTCGGCCAGCGAGGTCAACGGCGTGATCGAGTTCATGATCTCGTGCGTCATCACGCGGATCAGGTTGTGCCACGCCTCCATCTCGCGGTTTTCCAGGGCGCTCTTGATGTCGAGCAGGCTCACCAGCTTTTGTTGCTGGCCCTTGCTGCGCAGCAGCGTGCACGACAGTCGCAGATCGAGCAGCGTCGATAGCCGCTGCACCTTCAACGACTGCTCCCTGCGCGGTTCCAGCGCGGCCAGCATTGCCGCAAAGTGGTCGGACACTGCGGTCAGATCGCGCACGTGATGCAGTTCCTTCAACCCGAGCAAGTGCAGGCAGGCATGGTTGGCGAGCGTGATGCGGCCATCCTCGTGCAGGCAGAACAGCGCGATCGGCAACTGTTGCACGAATGCTTGCAGATACGCGGCCTGGGTTTCCTTGTCGCTGCGTTCCGCGCGCAGTCGCGCCAGCACGCCTTCGAACGCGGCGGCAAGCTGTTCAAAGCCGGGATACTGGCCGCTGCTCTTGAAACTCTGCGAAAAATCGCCGTGCTGCACGGCATTGAGAAAGCGAGCCAGCTCGCGATTGCCGTGGCTGATGAAGTGCAGCAGGCCGGCGACCAGCATCGCCAGCACCAGCATCAGCACGAAGGGCGTCACGTAGTGGTCCGGCGTGTAGAGACTCCACACCAGCGCCCACGACGTCAGCAGCAGGCTGACGACGTATGCCACCACCTTCAGGTTAAAGCCCATATTTCTCCATGCGGCGATACAGCGAAGTGCGGGTGATGCCGAGTTCGGCGGCAGCGTGGCTGATGTTGCCCTTGTGCTTGCGCAGCGCGCGTTCGATGGTGAGCTGTTCCACCTTGTCGAGATTCATTTCGTCGAGGCCGGCCGTAGCCGTTTCGCGTGCGGCCGCCGGTTCCGGCTCGGCCGCCGAGAACAGCAATTCGTTGGCTTGCAGTTGTTCGTGGTTGCCCATGATCATCGCGCGCTCGACCGCATGGCGCAGTTCGCGCACGTTGCCGGGCCAGGGGTAGGCGGCGAGCTTGGCGAGAGTTTCCAGCGTTACCTTGCGTTTCGGCAGGTTGTACTTGCGGGCGTAGAAATCGATGAAGTGCGTCAGCAGCAAGCTCAAATCATCGCCGCGTTCGCGCAGCCCCGGCAGCGTGATTTCCACCGTGTTGATGCGGTACAGCAGGTCTTCGCGGAAGGTGCCGTCCTTGACCATCTTGCGCAGCGGCATGTTGGTGGCGCAGATCAACCGCACGTCGATGGCGACCTTCGTGTTGGCACCCACCGGCACCACTTGCCGCTGTTCGAGTACGCTCAGCAGTTTGCCTTGCAGATGCAGCGGCAGGTTGCCGATCTCGTCGAGAAACAGCGTACCGCCGCTGGCGGCCTGGAAGCGGCCGATGCGTTCGCCGTTGGCGCCGGTGAAGGCGCCTTTCTTGTGGCCGAACAATTCGCTTTCGAACAGCGATTCCGTCACCGAACCCATGTCGACCGCAATGAACACTTCGTCGGCGCGCTTCGACAGGCGATGGATTTCCTGCGCCACCACTTCCTTGCCGGTGCCGTTCTCGCCGAGGACCAGCACGTTGGCGGTGGTGGGAGCGACGCGAGTGATGACGTTGTGTACGGTCTGCATCGCCGGCGAAGCACCGATCAGCCCCGAAGCCGGGGAAACCGGCAGCAATTCCCGTTCGCGTGATTTCAGATGCTGCACCTCGGCACGCGTGGCCCGCAGTTGCAACGCGTTCGCCACCGTCGTCAGCAAGCGTTCGTTGTGCCAGGGCTTGAGGATGAAATCGACCGCGCCTTGCTTGAGCGCTTTCACCGCGGTATCGACGGCGCCGTACGCCGTCATCAGGATGACTGACGTCGCCGGTTGCAGCTCCAGGATCTTGCCCAGCCAGCGCAGGCCTTCGTCGCCGCTGTTGGCGCCGAGTGCAAAGTTCATGTCGAGCAGGATCAGGTCCCAGTTTTGTTGCTCGAGGTAGCGGGGGATTTTGCCGGGGTCTTCATCGACCACGACTTGCGCATAGTGCCGCTTCAGCAGCAGTTGCGCGGCGGTGAGCACGTCGGCGTCGTCATCGATGACGAGAAGGTGGCCGGTCTTGTTAGTCACGCTGCGCTCCAATCTGACGGTTTTGGCAATTCTGCATTTTGGGCAGGGTGCGGCAAGGCCAAAGTGTCCGCCAGCGAACAGGCCGTGACTGTTTGCGGACAGTCAATGGCGGGGCCTGTGTTATTTGATTCCCATAACTTGTTGATCCATATATAAATCTCCAATTGGCGTACTAGTTGCACAAACCAGGCAGAGGTGCAGTCATGGCAATGGACAGGAAAATCGAAAAATCGCGCAAGCCCTTCTATATAAAGGTGGGAGTAGGCGCGGTGCTGACAATCGGCCTGGCGGTGGCCGGGTTCGGCTTCATGCGCGAGGCGCAGATACCCACCTTCCGGCTGGAGAAGTCGCGCGTCTCGCTCGGCACCGTGCAGAGCGGCATCTTCGAAGACTTCATCCCGGTGCGCGGCACCGTGACGCCGCTGAAATCCATCCTGCTCGCCGCCGCCGACGGTGGCCGCGTCGAAAAACTCTATGTCGAGAACGGCGCCATCGTCAAAACCGGCCAACCCATCATCGAACTCAGCAACACCACGTTGCAGTCGTCGGTACTGACCGCGGAAGCACAGATTACCCAGGGCTTGAACGGCATCCGTGACAACCGCCGCAACATCCAGGACTACGAACTGAACCTGCGCAAGGAGTTGGCCGCGGCCGACAACCAGATCCGCAAAATCGAACAGCAAATTGAACGCCGCAAGCTGCTGGCCGAGCGCAAACTGGTCACCAACGAAGACATCGTCAACCTGCAGGACGATCTGTCGTACCAGAAGGATCTGCGCAAGTTGATAGCGTCCAGTCTCGAAGAGGATGAGAAAACCCGCAAAGTCCGATCTGATTCGCTCGACACCCAGGAATCCGCGCTGCTGCGCAGCCTGGAGGTCAATCACAAATCGCTCGACGACCTGGTGGTGCGGGCGCCGTTCGACGGCCAACTGAGCGGTCTTTCGCTCGATCTCGGCCAGACGCTGATCCGCGGCGGCAGTACCACCACGAGTTCGTTGGGCCAGATCGACGACACCGAACATTTCAAGCTCAAGGTGCAGATCGACGAGTACTACATCACGCGCACGCGCGAAGGCCAGACCGGCGAAACGACGCTGAACGACAAGACCTTCAAGCTGCATATTTCGCGCGTGTTTCCCGAAGTATCCAACGGCCAGTTCTCGGTAGACATGGAATTCGATGGCGTCGCGCCAACCGACATCCGCCGCGGCCAGACGCTGCAGACCCGCCTGCAACTGGGCGACGCCGGCAAGGCGCTGCTGCTGCCTCGCGGCGGCTTCTTCCAGGACACCGGCGGCAACTGGGCCTTCGTGGTGGACAAGGACGGCAAGTTCGCCGGCAAGCGCAACATCCGCCTCGGCCGTCGCAATGCCGAATATTTCGAAGTACTGGAAGGACTGGCGGCCGGCGAGCAGGTGATCACCTCCGAGTACGGCTCGTTCAAGGACATGGAACGCATCGTATTTGAATGAAGGCGTGACGTACGGACACGCCATGGCGTGCCCCGACAACAATATCAAGACCAAAGGAGCTAGCAATGCTGTCACTGAAAAACGTCAAGAAATACTTCCGCACCGACCAGGTCGAAACCACCGCGTTGAACGACA
>DATJXP010000183.1:0-5399 GCA_035500035.1 Candidatus Acidiferrum sp.
TACCATCTTTCGATCCATTACTTTTCCGCCACAGGCCCCAGTGAATGGATGAACGCACCTTACGCGCCCTGATCGACGCTGGCGCCCTCAAACGCATCCGCATCATCGCCAATGGAGGCGCTTTCTACGTGGAAGCGGAGCACCTCACCAACACCGTCACCGTCCACACCACCACCGGCAAGCTGAAAACCTGGGTCACGCTCGACGCCGTCGCACGCTGGCTGAAGAACCTCGGCATCGGCAAAGCCCAACTGGAACTCGCCAACTGGCAACCGGGACAAAAGGGATTGGAGCTTTGAATGGTCAAAACGGTAATCGGACCGGCAAAAACAAAAGGGCCGCGATATCGCGACCCTTTTGCGTGGAAATGGTGCCGGCACCAGGATTCGAACTCGGGACCTACTGATTACAAGCCCGCAGAAAAGCCCGGGAATTATCGGGTAATTCCGATAATCCCGGGCTTTGTTGTGCGGTGAAGTACGGCTAGAGCTGCCAATGAAGGGGGAAATTGGACAGTTTTAGGCCATCAAATCAGCGTGATGTAGCCGGAGGTTTTGCTGTACGACACATAGCCTCTGAAATCCCGCTTCGCCTTCCGCCTGGCGATACGCCGCGCAGCATCCACCGTCAGGTTTTTGCCGACGTAGCAGCGGAATCGCTTGAACATCAGCGCTTGGCCTTCACAACACGACCGCCGCGCGCGAAGCGGAACCCTTTTTTGAGTCGCTTCGTGCCCTTCTTGAATGCTCCACGTGAGCGACGCGCCTTAGCCATTGGCGGAACCATCTGCTGCAGTATCTGCAGCGGCCGCCGACGAATCGACGGTGCTGACGTCGGCCGTCGCTGGCTTTGGGGTACTGTCTCCCGGTCCAGCGGCTGCCTGCAGCTTCGCGTTGGCATCGGCGACGCCTGCAGCGGCATTGTCGGCCGCCGTAGCAGCGTCCTCGGCGGCCGCCTGGGCGACTGCCAGCGCCTGCTCGGCATCAGCGATCAGTTTTTCCGCAGCGACGTGTGCGTCCGCCAGCGCTTGCTCAGCGTCGGCGACCTTCTGTTCCGCATCGGCCGCGGCGTTGTCCAGGGCTGCTTCATTGGTTGCTGCTGCAGCCAGTGCCGCCAGCAGTGTTGCGTTTGCACGCATTTGAATGGCTCGGCCACCCATAGTTCACCTCGTTTTTTGGGGTTTGTCGAAGACGGCCCACTCCAGCCTGCTGATGCGCTTGTCCAGCTTCCACCAGGCTATCGCGAGCACGATTGGTGTTGCGGCGCTGCCGAGACTGCCGGCAGCGTTGAGCATTTCGATCAGGTTCACTTGCTGGCGGTCCCTTCCGGCACGAGTGCCGCCAGGGCGCCGAACAGCACCGTGAATCCGTCGATCACACCGGCGTACTGCGGCGCGAAGGTTTTGCCGACCTGCAGCAGTGCTGCGATGCCGGCGTGCGTGGAAGGTTCGGACAAGCGTTTAAGGAAGTTCATGTGGTCACCTCACTGTGACATCAGGTCTAAAAACTCATCAGGGTGCAGCATGTCGTACACCCACGCGCCGAGGCTGCTGTCTCGACCGCGGGCCTCACTCACCACGGCATCCATGCCCTGGTTCACGATGTTGTCGGCGCTGGCAGGATTGATCGCTGTCGCGACGGCCGCCACGCCTTGCTTCGCTTTCCACGCCAGGTACAGCGCCGCGGCGACGCCGGCGATCGCGAGTACAGCGGTGGCATTGAGTTTCAGTTTCATCACGCGGCCTGCATCGCCTGGCGCACATAGTCGGGCGTGACTACGGTGCCGGATTCCATCTGCAGTACTGCCGCCACCAGCTCGGGCAGTACCTGGGGCACGTTAAGCGGTGTATCCGGGGAAACACCCAACCGACCCGCGACAAAATTCGCATAATTCTCCGTGTCGTTTTCCGACGGTGGCGCATAGCGCGTGATGAGATCCCGCACGGTGTCGAGGCCATAGCGGGTGTAGTAATTCTGGAAGATGATCGCGACCGCGCGCACGCCGTATTCCGGCGAGACGAAGCGCTCGAACGCGGACGTGACGCCATCGGCGATCTTGCCGAGCCAGGATTGATCCGACGCGCGGATGTTGCCGGGGTTGTTGTTGCCGTTGTTCTGCAGCGTCATGTCATCAGCATCCTGTTCGTCAGCGATCGAGGTGTCGTCGGTCGCCTGATTGTTCATGTAGAGCCACAGTCCCGCCGCGGCGGCCGCGGCGATCAGCAGCAGTGTGTTAACTCTGGGCATTGGCACGCATCGCGATGATGTCCGCGACGGCGTGAGCGTTTTCCCAGGTGCGCATGCCATCGAGCTCTTCCTGGGTGACGGCGGGCAGCTTTGCCGCGATCGCGTCGTACTGCGCCTGCTCAGTGATCGACACCTGCACACCGATCATGGCCTGCAGCTGCTGCAGCTCGGCGATCGCGGCGGCCGCGTCGGCATCGCTCAGTGGGGCTTCGCCTGGTGCTGGCGGTGCCAGCAGTAATAGCAGTGCGCGGATGCGTGCGTAATCCTGAAGCGTCATAGCGAATCGACCGTATCGACGTGGTAACTCACCACATTGTTCACGCCAACGACAGAGGCGTACTGGATTGTTATGGAACAGCTGGCACGGAACGGCATTCCGTTGGGGAAGTTGCGCCTCAAAAGCGTTGTATCAGCCAGAATGTCGGCGAGCGCCGTGCTTGAACCCTGAGTGACGGAAAAGACCGTGTTGCCGTCCAACTTCAGCCGCAGCGTGTAGTTGACGCCGGCGGAGCCGGCGGCCACTGCCAGCGATGACACCAGGCCCATCCCGCTGGCACTGAAAACGACCTGTTCCGTAGTGACGCCGGCCGACATGACGGTGCTGGCCTCACTGATGAGGACCGGCGTTGGAATTCGATTACCTTTGCTCGGTTGAGAGATCATTAATCAACTCCGGTATGTCGTGCAGTAACGCACGGTGGTCGTGGCGCCGACCGCAATCGCATAGACGTTGCCGCGGTAGTTGTCCCTCGACCAGACTTCGCCATCTTTGACCAGCCAGCCATTAGAGGCCCCGACGCCTGAACCGCCGCTCACATAGATATCGCCGCCCTGCGGCCGCAGCTCGACGTGGCGGACCTTGTAGTTTTCCGAGCTGAACGCGATCAGCAGCACGGCCGACGCGTTGGTGACACTGGCGTAATTCCCGCCAAGCGAATCGGCCTGCAGCGCAGCCGTCAACTGGCTGGCCACAGACTGCGAAATGTTGAAATCGTTGCCGTTAATCCAGCCGAGAAAAACGCCGCTTGATCCGCCGCTCATACCTAGTACCCCTGAATCAACGTACTGACCGCAACGCCGCCCACGAGGGCGATCCCGAACACTTCCCAATTGCAGTTCGACAGCACGTACTGCATGCCAGGCGCGACCTGGATACCTGTCGCACTAACCACGCCGGACGGACCGATCCAGATCGGACCTGCCGCAGTAGACGGGAGACTCACGATCACCTCCCCGTTGTTGGCCGGAGCGCCGGTCAAGCTGACCTGGGAAGTACCTACCGTGGCGGGCACGAGCGTGCCGCGTGTATAGCTCTTGTTGGCGACCACCCACGGATTCGACGTTGGATCCTGCGTCACCGGGTGCGACGGCACGTTAACCGTGGTCGCGACCGAGTCCACGCGATCGAGGCCGGCGCGGAACGTGAAGGTGATGGACGCGCCTGTCTCGTTCTCGAACCGCAGCCATTCGAACTGCGTTTTAGGGAACCAGCGATCGCCGGTGGTCAGCTGCTGGATCTCGGTGGCGCTGGTTTTGACCGTGAGCAAGCCGTTCGTGCTGAGGATCTGGCAGAAGATGCCCGTCACATCGAATTGCACGGCGCCGCCGCTGGCAACGGTGAGTGTCAGTGGCTTCATGCCGATCGCCTCGCGATGAAGATTGCCGCGATCGCCAGGCCAACGAAGGCGACGCCGGCGACCTTGATGACGTTGTCCAGGCTGTTGGCGGCATCGCTGCGCTGCGCGGCCGTCACGGCCTGCAGGTTGGCGTTGGCTTCGGTGCTGAGTTCGTTCAGGGTTTTGTCGGAAAAGTTGGTGACGGTATCGAACACCGCCTGGGCGTTGCCGGCGATGAGGTCCGCAGCATGCTGGCTTGCTTCATTGCCCTGCTGGATCGCGGCGAGCAGAAAATCCTGTTCCTGCTGGTTGGACTGCGTGATCGCATCGATCGTCTTGCTGACGCCCTGGCCGGCGAACGTGAACGCCTGGTCGGCGAAGCTCTGCACGGTGTTGAGCGTGGCCTGCTGGCCCTGCGTCAGGGCCGACAACGCGGCGTCGTTGGCTGCGCTGTTGGCCGCGATCTCGTCATGGAAGCTGTCGGCCAGGCGCTGCGATTGATCATCGGCAAACACCAGGGCCGCGTTGGCGGCCGACGTGACGGCGCCCACTGTCTTGGTGGTTTGATCGTTCGCGAAATTCAGTACGGCATTGCCGGTCGCGGCGAGAAACTGGGTGTTGTACTTGATCGCGCCGGCCGAAAAATCCAGCGTGTCCTGGTTGGTCTGCGCGACGACCTGGTTAGCCTGCGCGACGATATCGTGCGCCGTGTCGATCTGGTCGTTGCTGTACACCAGCGCGGCGTTGAGAATGTCTTCGGCCTGGGAAATCGCGCCGTGGTCCGTGCTGACGATGTTCACGCCACCTGGCTGCGTGCCAGCGATGTTGGTGGTGATGTTGTCGTTGCCCTGGACGCCGTTTTCCAGCGTCGTGGTGCTCGAGCTCGTTGAGCTGTCAGAGCCAAAAAGATCGACTAGGCCGCCCACGGCTTCACCGCCTCAGCAAAAGGACGGCGGCGATGCCGAGCACCGCCACCATCAACCAGGGGGACGTCGAGCCGTAATCGCCGAGCGAGACGCCGGCGATGCTGTTCTTCACGTCGCCGGCGACGGCCGGTCCGCTCGACAACGCGAACGGAAAACCGCCACCGCTGGGACTGGTGAACGTCGGAAACATCAGAGCACCTTTTTGATGACGATCGCGGCGAGCACCACACCGCCGATCAGCAAGGCGATCTGCATTGTGTTGTTGCTGTTGGTGCCGCCGGTGAAGCCAGACAGCAGCGAACGGTTAGCGTTCGCGGCGGTCTGCTGGGCCAGCGCCGTGTTTTGTTGCGCCTGCGACGCCAGCGAGTAGCTGAGGTACGGCTGCAGCAACATTTGCGACAGGTCCGAGAACCACGAGCTGCCGCCGGTGGCGCTGGTGACAGAGGCGTCCGACGTGGTGTTCGCCAACAGATCCGATTCGTCCATACGTCACCTCACGCGGTCAGCCGGCCGATGCGTTCGACGAACATCGGGAACGTGCCGGTCGCGCTCATCGCCATGATGATGCGCAGGTCGTTCACGTTGGTGTCGAGGCCGACGATGCCGTCGCC
>DATJXP010000184.1:0-2658 GCA_035500035.1 Candidatus Acidiferrum sp.
TGTTTCAGACAGGGACTCTTGCCCTGACCGTGCACAGAGTCTTTGCCAGCCTAGTAATAAGCAGTACCGAGGAGTTTTATGTCAGACCCAAAAGTAATTGATCCCACAGCCCAACCGAAAAAAGTGGTCCAAGGCGAAAAGCTGCGCGGTGCTGACAAGCTCGCGCGCATTCCGGTCAAGGTGATTCCGACCGTCGAGTTGCCGAAGAAGCCGGATTGGATTCGTGTGCGCATGGGTGATGCGGCGCGCGTCACCGAGATCAAGCAGATCCTGCGCAAGCACAAGCTGAGCTCGGTGTGCGAAGAGGCCTCGTGTCCGAATCTTGGCGAATGTTTCAGCGGCGGCACCGCCACGTTCATGATCATGGGCGACATCTGCACGCGCCGCTGTCCGTTCTGCGATGTGGCGCACGGCCGGCCGAATGCGTTGATGGAGAACGAGCCGCTGGAACTGGCCACGGCGATTGCTGCGCTGAAGTTGCGCTACGTAGTGATTACATCGGTCGATCGCGACGATCTGCTCGATGGTGGTGCTGATCATTTCGCGCGCTGCATCAGCGAAACTCGTCGGCTGAATCCCGGCATCAAGGTGGAAGTGCTGGTGCCGGATTTCCGTGGTCGCGGCAACATCGCGCTCGATATCTTGACCAAGACGCAGCCTGATGTGTTCAACCACAACCTCGAGACTGTGCCGTCGTTGTATCTGAAAGTGCGTCCGGGTTCTGACTACCAGTGGTCGCTCGATCTGCTGAAGCAGTACAAGGAGATGGCGCCCGAGGTGATCACCAAGAGCGGCATCATGGTCGGCATCGGCGAGACGCGCGACGAAGTGATCCAGGTGCTGCGCGACATGAAGGAGCACAAGATCGACATGGTGACCATTGGTCAGTACTTGCAGCCGTCACGCGATCATTTGCCGGTTGAGCGCTTCCTGCATCCGGATGAGTTTGCGGAGTTCGAGCGTATCGGCATGGAGATGGGGTTCCGGCATGTGGCTAGTGGGCCGTTGGTGCGCTCGTCCTATCACGCCGACAAGCAATCCAAAATCTGATTGATCAGCTTGCCTGCTGGTTGATCACGGCCAGAAAAACGGTTCCATACTTTTCCAGCTTCTTTTCACCAACTCCGCTGACGTTGCCCAGCTCAGCAAGAGTTTGTGGTTTGGCTCGACACATCTCTTCCAGCGTGGTGTTGTGGAAGATGACGTAGGGCGGCACGCCTTGTTCGTCGGCGAGTTGCTTGCGGCGGGTGCGTAGTGCTTCCCACAATACCGGATCGAGATCGCCGACGGGTGCAGTTGTCGCGGCCTTGCCTGATTTCGGTTTCTTCTCGGGTTTCTTTTTCTGGTCGAGCCGCAGTGCCAGCGTTTCCTCGCCGCGCAGCAGTGGGCGACAGGTGGCTTCGACCAGGCGCAGGGCGCCGAAGCGGTCGAGGTCGATGCTGAGGTAGTTGCGGGCGACCAGTTGGCGGAACACCGAGCGCCAGCTGTTGCCGTCGAGCGCATTGCCGATGCCGAACACGCCGAGGTGTTGGTGGTCGAACTGGATGACCTTGTCGGTGTGTTCGCCGCGCAGTACATCGACCAGGTGATTGACGCCGAAGCGCTGGCCGGTGCGATAGACGGCGCTGAGCGCCATGCGCGCGGCTTCGCTGCCGTCCCAGGTAGCGGGCGGGTCGAGACAGGTGTCGCAGTTGCCGCACGGTTGCGGCAGTTCTTCGCCGAAGTAGCGTAACAGCGCTTGCCGGCGGCAGGTGGTGATCTCGCACAGGCCGAGCATGGCATTGAGGCGGTGCTGTTCGGCGCGTTTGTGTTCGTCGCTGCCTTCCGACTGCGCCAGCATTTCGCGCAGCTTGATCACGTCCTGCAAGCCATACAGCAACAATGCGGTAGCGGGCTCGCCGTCACGACCGGCGCGGCCGGTTTCCTGGTAATAAGCTTCGATGGTCTTCGGCATGTCCAGATGCGCGACGAAGCGCACGTCCGGTTTGTCGATGCCCATGCCGAAGGCGATGGTGGCCACCATGATCAAACCGTCTTCGCGCAGGAAGCGGGCCTGATGCGTGGCGCGCACCCTGGTGTCGAGGCCGGCGTGATACGGCAGCGCGTTGAAGCCTTCGCTCTGCAGCCACTCGGCAGTTTCCTCGGTCTTCTGGCGCGACAGGCAATAGACGATGCCGGCGGAGCCCTCATGCTCGTTGCGCAAAAACCGCAACAGCTGCACGCGCGGATTGTCCTTCAGCGCAATTCGATACTGGATGTTGGGGCGGTCGAAGCCGACGATGAATTGACGTGCTTCATGCAAGGCGAGGCGTTCGACGATCTCGGCCCGTGTGCGTACGTCGGCGGTGGCGGTCAATGCAATGCGCGGCACTGCAGGGAACAACTGGTGCAGCACATGGAGTTCGAGATAATCGGCGCGAAAATCGTGGCCCCATTGCGACACGCAGTGCGCTTCGTCGATGGCGAACAGCGCGATCTTCACCTTCTGCAACAGCGCCAGCGTGCGTTCCAGCTTCAATCGTTCCGGTGCCAGGTACAGCAGGTCGAGTTCGCCGCGTTGCAATTCGCCTTCGATGCGGCGCACGTCGTCGAGGTCCAGCGTCGAATTGAGAAACGCCGCACGCACGCCGAGCTGTTGCAGCGCGGCCACCTGGTCCT
>DATJXP010000185.1:0-4975 GCA_035500035.1 Candidatus Acidiferrum sp.
TTTCATCTACGAAAAGATGCCGCCGGATCAGCTGAAGTCGCTGCAGCCGGAACAGTACATCGGTGCGGCCGCCTTCATCCTGTCGAAGAACGGGCTTGCGCCATCGGCCACCGCGCTGGATGTCAAACAGTCCACCACGCCGTTGCCGTGGTGAGCTGACTCAGCTTATCAGCTTCATCACTTCCTGTTTGGCCGCCATGTCGTCGGTCCAGCCGAAGGTTCCTTGCGTCAGCATTTCCCTGGCTGCCCGCAGCACCGGACTGACCGCGTGCCACGTCAACGCTCCGCCAAGACTGACCCGCGTGGCGCCATGGGTGTGGAGCTCGGCCACGCTGGCACCCTTGATGAACGGGGCCAGCACATTGAACGGTGCACGCAGTTCAGCCGTGACTTGCCGTAGCTGTGAGAGCGATCTGATGGCCGGCGCGTAGAGCACATCGGCACCCGCAGTTTCATACGCTTGCAGACGCTTGATGGTGTCCTCGACATCGCCGCCATTGCGAAACAGGTTTTCCGCCCGCGCTGTCAGCATGAACGGCATTCCGAGCTTGCGCACGGCTTCCACCGCCGCCTGTACCCGTTCGACCGCCTGATTGAAATCGTAGATCTTGCCAGTCGCGCCATCGAAATCCTCGATGGAACCCCCGGCGACGCCGGTCGCGGCCAAGCGGGCAATGTTGCTGGCGACGCCCGCTGGTGTATCGGCAAAACCGTTTTCAAAATCCACGGCCACCGGAATTGCGGTGCTTTTGGCCAATTCCGTGCAGAAAGCCAACACGACGTCCAACGTTACGCCGCCATCGGCCAGGCCATGCGTGTAGGCAAAACCGACGCTGGTGGTCGCCAACGCCTTGAACCCGAGACCTTGCAACAACTTCGCGGTGCCGATATCGCAAGGGTTAGGCACGATGAACGCTTCGCCGGAATGATGCAGCGCACGGAAAACCTCGCACTTCCTTGTCTGGGTCTGCATCAGCTCAATACCCTGCCATTGTTCAACAAGCTTTGCGGGTCCATTGCCTGTTTCAGCGTGCGCATCAGCGCCAGTTCCTGTGGCGTGCGCGAAAAGCGCAGATAGTTCAACTTCTGCACACCGATGCCGTGTTCGGCTGATACCGAACCGTTGAATTGACCAACCTTGCCATAGACGATGGCATACATGGCCTTGATGTCTTCGCGGCGGCCGGTATAGCAGATGATGTGCAGGTTGCTGTCGGCGATGTGACCGAACACCAGCATCTTCGCTGCCGGCACCTGCGCTTTCAATTCGGCTTCGATGGCGGCGAGGAAATCCTTCATGGACGAGATCGGCACGCTGACATCGAAGTTGGCAGTATCACGGATGAACTGGCCGATCTCGGCTACGCCGTCGCGGATCTTCCAGAAGCCTTCGCGTTCGCGCTGCGAACCGGCCACTACCGCATCCACCACCAGGCCCTGTTCCAGCGCATCACTGAGTATGTTTTCGAATGAGGCCTGGTCGCGCTCCTGATCGCCACCTTCCATCTCTACCAGAATGTACAGCGGATGGCGTTCGCTGAATGGCGACACGATGCCCTTTACGTTGTCGGTAATGAAGTGATAGTAGCTGTGCCACATCACTTCGAAGGCGCTGAGGCCGCCGGCGAAATCGCGCGTCACCTTGTGCAGTACTTCCACCACCTTGGGGAATTCGCTGACGGCCAGCAATGCGCTGCAGCGGCTTTGTGCCTTCGGATACAGCCGCAGTACGGCGCGGGTGACGATGCCCAGCGTGCCTTCGGTGCCGATGAACAAATGCTTGAGATCGTAGGCAGCGTTGTTCTTCAGCATCTTGTTCAACGACGAGATCACGGTGCCGTCGGCCAACACCGCTTCCAGACCGAGCACGAGATTGCGCGTCATGCCGAAACGCAGCACCTGGTTGCCGCCGGCGTTGGTGGAGATGTTGCCGCCGATGTTGCAGGTACCACGGGCGCCGAGGTCGAGCGGAAACACAAAGCCGGCGTTGGCCGCGGCTTCCTGGATCACTTGCAGCGGCGTGCCGGCCTTGACCGTCATCGTCATCGACGCGGTGTCGAGCTCTTCGATGCCGCTCAAGCGTTCGAGTGAAATCGCCAGTTCTCCATCGCGCGGATTGCCGCCACCGCACAAGCCACTGAGCCCGCCCTGCACCACTACACGCTGGCCGCGTTGCGCGCACAGCTTCATGATCGCCGCTACTTCATCAGTGGAGCCTGGCCGTGCAACGGCAACCGGAATGCCCGCCGGTTCCGCCGACCAGTCGTGCTGATAGCGCGCACCGATGTCGCCACCCGTCAATAGCGGCGAACCGAGACAGGTTTGGAGTTGTGATAAGAATTCGGACATCGGTCGCTCCTGTTATCAGCCGTTCGATCAGCCTTTAGCTCAGCTCTTCGATCAGCCCTTGGTCTTGCAGGCTATCGTCTGTTGTTCGGTCAATTCAAACACGACATCGGCTACGGCCGGCAAGGTTTGCAGACCATGCCGCGTCAACCGCTCGTAATGCTGGATGAAACGCTGCAACTGTTCGCGATCCATCAAGCGGCTGCCGTTGCCACTGCCGGCGGCGACGGCAGCCGCGAGTTTGTCTTCCTGGTTCTGGCGCCATTCATATACCTTGTCGAAGCGCGGTGCCTTCAGCATCACCAGGTAATCCACGCGTTGCCACAGCGTACGGTACTGCTCGTTCAGCACCTGATTGACGTAACGGCGCCAGCGGCCGTCGCAATCTTCCTGGGTTTCGAGCGTATTCAACGGCGGTCCCAGCGCAGCCTCTGACTCCGGCGGGATGCACAGACACCAACCTTCGAGGATCACCACGTCGAGCGGCGCCAGCACCTCGGACCACGCCGTCTCCGGTCGACGGTCATCGATGCCCTTGTCGAAGCGCGGTACTTTGACCCGGCCTTCGCCGCCGAGCGCGGTCAATGTCGCCTGCAACAGCTCGACATCGTGGGTGCCCGGTACGCCGCGCGTCGCCAGCAGCGGGTGCACCGTGCGCGCCAGCTGCTGGCGGTGCGCATGGGTGTGATAGAAGTCATCGAGCGAAAGATTGAGACAGCGCAGCCCCATCAGCTCGCGCAACATCAACACCAGCAGGTTCGCCAACGTCGATTTGCCGCTGCCCTGGCAGCCGCTGATGCCGACCACGAACGTGCGCCGGCTGCTGGCAACGCGGCGCAACACCGCTTCCGCCAGCGGCTGGAACCATTGCTCCACCGTTTGCCGGTAATCGGCAGGCAGGCGTTCCTGCTCGATGAAACGTTCGAGCGCGCCGTGCAATGACGAGGATGGATGCAAAGACAAGGGAAGGGTCCGTACTTTCCTTGCGATTGTAACAGAGCTTCTTTATTCTCCGGCCAAAACAGCAACAACACCGAGGGGACCATCATGCCGCATTTGCCATTCACCGCACGCCGTTCGCCCATCCTGACTTGCCTGTTGACGTTGACGTTGACCGGCCTCGTTGCCGCCGGCGCCGCACAGGCCCAGCAGAACGTGCCGTTCGCCAATGGCATTCCGGTCGCACCGACCGGGCTGGCCAATATCAAACTCGGTGCCGGTCCGTGGACGTACCCCACCGGCGAAGGCATGGACATCAAGGTGGAAGTCGTCGCGCGCGACATCGAATACCCGATGGCGATGGCATTCACGCCGAAGGGCGAACTGCTGCTGGTGACCCGCAAGGGCAAGTTGTTTTCGATCGCCAACGGCAAGGCCACCGAAATTCCCGGCGGCCCGCCGTCGGTGTTCGCCGGTGAATCCGGCGGCGTCGGCACCGTGCATGGCTACGTCGACATCGTGCTGCATCCCGACTTCGCCAAAAACCAGCTGGTGTACATCAGCTACACCAAGCCGGTCGCCGGCAGCCCGCGCGGCAGCATCGCCATCGGCCGCGGCAAGCTCGTCAACGGCAAGCTGGAAGGTTTCGCCGACATCTACGACACCCAAGGCAAAGGCGCCGGTGTCGCCCGCATGGCGTTCGACAAGGCCGGCAAACTCTACGTGGCGCCGAGCGGCAGCGATCCGCAGGATCTGAACACCATCGGCGGCAAGGTGCTGCGTCTCAACGACGACGGCAGCATTCCGAAAGACAATCCGTACGTCGGTGTGCCCAACACCAAGCCTGAAGTGTATTCGTGGGGACATCGTTCGGCGCTCGGGCTGGCCATGCATCCTGGCACCGGCATGATCTGGGAATCCGAAAACGGCCCCAACGGCGGCGACGAAATCAACATCATCAAACCCAAGGCCAACTACGGCTGGCCCAAGGTCAGTCTCGGCCGCGACTACAAAGGCCCTTGGCAATCGGCAGACGGTCCGACCCATGCCGGTTACGAACAACCCATCGTGTACTGGATGCCTGCCATCGCCGTGTCAGGTTTGCTGTTCTACACCGGCGACGCGCTGCCGAAGTGGAAAGGCGATGTCTTCGTCGGCTCGCTGCGCAACGGCGAAGTGAACGGCACCGGCCACATCGAGCGCATCCTGATGAACGACAAGTTCGAAGAACTGCGCCGCGAACGCCTGCTCGACGACCTGCACCAACGCGTGCGCGATCTGAAACAAGGGCCAGACGGCTACATCTACTTGTGCACCGAACAGAAGGACGGCGCTGTATTACGCATCATGCCGGCAAAATGATTCGCGAAGAACGCCAGAGCCCGGCATAGGTTCTGGCGAAGCTCGGAGCGCGAAATCGAAATAGAGTTGGAGTCACCCGCACATGAGTTGAGGTCAATCGCGGCGAGCCAGTCGTGCCAAGGAGGAGCGGAAGCGACGGATGCACGACTGGGGAGCGCAAGCGATTGACTACCACTGAAGCTCAAGTGACTCCGACACCCTATTTCCCAGTCACAGGATTCTTGTAGTGATACGGCGGTAAAAACGCCTTCGGATACATCTCGAACTGTATGCTCGGCGGCGCATCCGGCGGATTGGTCTTGCTGATGCCCGGCGCCGGCCTCCATTG
>DATJXP010000186.1:0-5535 GCA_035500035.1 Candidatus Acidiferrum sp.
CATCAAGTGGGCGGCGTGCCGAAGGGCATTTTGTTTCCGCTGACGCGCGACGATCTGGTGGAATGCGCTGCACTGCTCGACAGCATACGCCGCGGCGAGCTCGACCAGTTGGTGATTCCGCAGCAGCCGCTCGACATCCTGGCGCAGCAGATCGTCGCCGAACTGGCCAGCATCGATGAAAACAGCCCAGGCAGCACGCTCGATGAAGTGTGGCAGTGGGTCACGCGCTCGTGGGTGTATCGTGAACTCAAGCGCGACACCTTCGACGCCATCGTACGCATGCTGGCCGAAGGCTACTCCACGCGGCGCGGCCGCAGCGGTGCATTGCTGCATCTCGATCAGATCAACGATGTCGTACGCGCACGCAAGGGCGCGCGACTGACGGCGTTGACCAATGGCGGCGCGATTCCCGACATGTTCGACTATCAGGTGGTGCTGGACCCGGAAGACATCGTGGTCGGCTCGCTCAACGAAGACTTCGCGCTCGAATCGATGCCAGGCGACGTGTTCACACTCGGCAACCACAGCTGGCGCCTGCTGAAGATCGACGGGCTCAAGGTGCGCGTGGTTGATGCGCAGGGCCAGCCGCCGTCGATTCCGTTCTGGCTCGGCGAAGGCCCGGGCCGCACGCGCGAACTGTCGCTGGCGGTGTCGCGTTTGCGCGATGAGATGTTCAAACGCTGTATCGATTCGCCGCTGGGCGGGTTGAAGTGGCTGCACGACGAAGTGGGTCTGTCGCTCGATGCGGCAGAGCAGTTGGCCGAATATCTTTACACTGCCAGCACCGCACTCGGCGTGATGCCGACGCGCGACACGCTGGTGATCGAACGCTTCTTCGACGAAGTGGGCGACATGCACGTGGTGCTGCACTCGCCGTTCGGCAGTCGTGTCAACAAGGCGTGGGGATTGGCGCTGCGCAAGTGCTTCTGCCGCAGTTTCAACTTCGAGCTGCAGGCGGCGGCCAACGAAGACAGCATCGTCATTTCGCTCGGCTCGGTGCACAGTTTCGAGCTGGCGGACGTGTTCCATTATCTGAACAGCAACAGCGTCGAAGACGTGTTGACACAGGCGCTGCTCGACGCGCCGATGTTCGAAGTGCGCTGGCGGTGGAACGCCAGTCGCGCGCTGGCGGTGGCACGCAACCGCAACGGCAAGCGGGTGCCGCCGCAGTTCCAGCGCATGTCGGCCGAGGACTTCGTCGCGCAGGTGTTTCCCGACCAGATTGCCTGCCAGGAAAACCTCAGCGGTCCGCGCGAGATTCCCGAGCATCCACTGGTGCAGCAGACCATCAACGATTGCCTGTACGAAGCGATGAACCTGGGCGAACTGAAGGAGATCATCCGCCGCATCGAACACAACGAAGTGGCGCTGGTGGCGAAAGACTTGCGCGAGCCGTCGCCATTCGCCGCCGAAATCATCAACGCACGGCCGTACGCGTTTCTCGATGACGCGCCGTTCGAGGAACGCCGCACGCTGGCGATCCGCAACCGCAGTTGGGTCGATCCGGCCGAGAACGTGGACTACAGCGCGCTCGATGCCGCTGCCATCGCCCGTGTGCGCGAGGAGGCCTGGCCGTTTGTGCGCAGCGCCGATGAACTGCACGACGCGCTGATGCTGATGGGTTTCATGACGTGGGGTGAAGTGCATGGAGTGTTGGATTCCCGCGTTCGCGGGAATGACGGGGAGGGCAGCGCGCTGGACATGGAAGCCGACCTCTCGCTGTTCCTGGCCGAACTTGTCAAACACAAACGCGCGGTGGAAGTGCGACATAAAGGCGTGCGGCTCGTCATCGCCAGCGAAAAGCAGCCGCTGTTTGCCGCGCTGGGCAAGGAGTGGCAGATCAAATCCGCGGTGACTTTGCCTGATGCGCTGACGCAACAAGCCTGGACGCCGGAAGCGGCGCTGACCGAAATCCTGCGTGGCCGGCTGGAAGCGCTGGGGCCCGTCACCGTCAAACAATTGAGTGAGGCGATGGCGCTGCCACGCCGTGAAACAGAGTTTGCATTGCGTGCGCTCGAAGTCGAAGGCTTTGCATTCCAGGGCTTCTATACGCCGCTCACTGGCGACAACAAAGTGTTGAACGAGAAAGAATGGTGCGAACGCCGCTTGCTGCATCGCATCCATCGCTACACGCTCGATGCGCATCGCGAAAGCATCAAGCCGGTATCGCTGCAGGTGTACATGCAGTACCTGTTCACGCTGCATGAAGTGCAACCGCTCAGCGACGATATCGCACTGCCAAGCCCGGCAATGGCGGAAGCGCTCAAGCGCATCCTGCAACAACTCGATGGCGTCACCGCGCCGGCAACGGCGTGGGAGAGCGACATACTGCCGGCACGCTTGCCGCATTACGATCCGGCCTGGCTCGATCAGCTGTGCATCAGCGGGCAAGTGAGCTGGGGCAGATTGCTGCAGCCGCGCGAGGTTGGCACTGGCAAACTGGCCGGGCCGGTGAAAAACACGCCGCTCAACCTGGTGCAGCGGCGCAATCTCGATTTGTGGCAAACGCTGGCGGCGCAGGCGCCGATTGCACCCGAGCAATTGTCATCTGCCGCTGCGCTGGTGCATGGCTTGTTGCAAAAACACGGCGCCAGCTTCTTCACCGACCTGGTGCGACTCGCCGCGTTGCTGCCGCTGCAAGTGGAAGAAGCATTGGCGGAACTTGTCAGCGTCGGGCTCGTCACCAGCGACAACTTTACCGGCCTGCGCGCGCTGCTGACGCCCGACAGCCACAAGCCGAAGGCCGGCAGCCACGACAGGCGCCGTGCGATTTACGGCATCGAAGATGCGGGAAGGTGGTCGCTGCTGGCGCAGGCGAGCGATGCGCCGGCACCGTTGAGCGACGAGCAACTCGAACGCCTCATCCATTTATATTGCCAACGCTGGGGCGTCATCACCCGCAAGGCGCTGGAGCGCGAACAGAGCGCACCGCCGTGGCGGCAACTGTTGCTGAAGCTGCGCCGCATGGAACTGCGCGGCGACATCCGCGGCGGCAGATTCATCAGCGGCGTCGGCGGCGAACAGTTTGCGTTGGCCGACACCGTCACCGCGCTGCGCCGTCAGCACAAGTTGTGGCTGGACGCGCAGGAACGCGATCCCGCCACACGCCAGGGGCTGCGCCACATCATCAACGCCACCGATCCGCTCAATCTGCTCGGCACGCTGTTGCCGGAGCGCAAAGTGCCGCACCTGAGTGGCAACCGCATCCTGTTCGAGGATGGGTTGCCGGTGGCAGTGCTGGAGAAAGACGAAGTGAAGTTGTTGCGCGGCGGCGACAGCGCGCAGCAGTGGGAATTGCAGAAGCTACTGCAGAAGAAAACGTTTCCGCCGCGGCTCAGAGCGTATATCGGCAAGATTTAAAAACTGGCGGAAACAGTAAAGTCCGCTATTTTGAAGCCATTGGAATGGCGAGAAGAAAAGGGACTTTCTAGAGCTGGTGCGCACCAAAGCGCAAATCAGGATATTGTTTCTGCCGCATGCCGTGCGCCAGATGTCGCGCCCGGATCGCAAGCTGACGGCCGCCGATGTCAGGGCTGTCATAAAACAGGGTGAGCTCGTGGAGGAATATCCTGAAGATGTGCGTGGTCACAGCGGTCTTCTGTTGGGATGGAGTAGTGACAGACGTCCCGCGCATGTGGTGTGTGCGCCGAAAACGGATTATCTTGCAATTATCACTGCGTATATTCCGGATGAAAAAGCGTGGGTGATAGATTTCAGAACGAGAGCAAGGTTATGAAATGCCTGCATTGCATGGGAGAGATGGAGCGTTCCAAGGCGCCATTTCACTTCGACCGCAGTGGCGCGCATGTCAGTCTCGACAGCGTGCCAGCCTGGGTTTGCAAGCAGTGTGGCGAGCCTTTTTTTGAAGAAGCGGAAGTCAACGCGATCCAGGAATTGATGGATGCGGTGGACAAGCAAACGAACAAGTTTGAACACCCAACGACATCTAGCTGATCCGGTCCAGCGGGCTCTGCGACCCCGCATAATGCTGCCCAAGCACATGAGTATAGATCTGGGTGGTGCTTACATCGTTGTGTCCCAACAACTCTTGTACCGTGCGAATGTCGGCGCCTGAAGCCAACATGGCCGTGGCGAACGAGTGGCGTAACGTATGGCACTTCACCCGCTTGTTGACTATCCCTGCCTTGATTGCAGCCGTGGAGAGAAACTTGCGCACGACGGTATCGTGCAAGTGATAACGGCATAGAGTGCCGTCATAAGGGTTGTTGCACAAACCGGAAGACGGAAACACAAAGGCCCATGCAGGAGTGCGCCATGCATTGGGAAATTTCCGGCCCAGCGCAGGAGGCATGGCGCACCCAACGCCTCTCTCGTTGTCCTTGGCCTGCACCGTGAGCGCAATTTCGATTTGCCGCTTCAAGGGTTCAATGAGGTTGAGACTCAGCAGGGTTTGCCTGTCCTTGTTGCCTTTGCCATTTCTTATCACCAGGCACTTCCGGTCCAGGTCGATGTCCTGGACTCGCAACCGCAAGCATTCGTTGACTCGCAGCCCGCTGCCGTAGAGCAGTGCAATGATCAAACGATTGCGGTCCGCCAGATTGTTCAGTATCAGCTTGACTTCATCAGGGCTCAGCACAGTGGGTAGTTGACGCTGTTTGGTCGCCAACTTGAAGCCGAGATCGCCCAGGTTGATTCGCAAGAACTTCTGGTACAGGAATGCCAGCGCGTTCAACGCTATTTTCTGGGTATTGACCGACACCCGCCGGCTGACAGCCAGCCAGGTGAGGAAGCGGGAAACTTCGCTGGTGGCCACTTCGCCAGGATGACGTTTGTTGATAAAACGTATGTAACTGGTAATCCAGAACAGATACGACTTTTCGGTTTTGATGCTGAAGCCGCGCAACCGCATATCTGCACGGACGGAATCGAGAAAGGGACTTGCCATGGGAACCTCCTTGTTCCAGTAGATGTTTGAAGGTATAGAAGACAGGTGCCGATTTGTCAAAGAAATTGCGCGAATTGGCGAGAGCTGATGCGCGTTATCCCGGAGCCTTTAGCGCACCAGTTTAGAAAATCAATGAGTTGGGTCGCAGCGCATCTGGTTAACAGGAAACCTGCTATCAATGTTAAACGGAACTCACTAGCGCCAGATAACAGGACATGCGCGTTATCTCAGAATGACATCCCGGCCTTTACCTGAGATTTTTATTGCCGAGCTGACAGTTACAGTCATAAGCTCGGAACCACGGAAGAAACAAAGTGCGCATGCGCACTAATAACAATGTTAAGGGGCAGGAGAAGCAATGGAGTACGCGATAAGGCTGGTAGATATTTTGGCATGGCCTATAACCGTGCTTATTGTCACTCTTGTCTTAAGGAGTCCTCTTGTCCAGATTATTCCCTTGATAAAGAAGCTGAAATATAAAGACTTCGAAGTGGAGTTTGAGAGAAGGGTTAATAACTTAAGTTTAGAAGTCGAGAGATCTACCAATAAGATTGCGTTTAAGCCAGGAAAAGAAAAAGAGCTCAGCAATACGCAACACCAAGGATTAGTGATGTCTCCAAAAGCCATTA
>DATJXP010000187.1:0-15914 GCA_035500035.1 Candidatus Acidiferrum sp.
GACCCGGTTGCCAGGAATAAGAATCCGGGTCGCGGACGTCGCCTTCCAGTTCGAGCGAGACGATCAGTTTTTGCTGCGAAGTAACCAGAGCACGATCAACCAGGCAGCGCACCAGTTGCGGAGTTTCGGTCGTGCCATGCAGTTCGCCCAGGAAGAGACTGCCGAAAGCCAGCAATTTATCGAGTGAGGCCTCGGGCGGGCAGGGCACTTGCGCTTTGGTTGTCAGCGCAAGTGAAATCAGTAGCGATGCCGCCAACATCCTTGTCGGTAGTTTCATGACAATTCCTGGTGCCGGAAACAACAAGTCAAATGATCGTTGACCATCCCGGTGGCCTGCATGTGGGCATAGATGATGGTGGGGCCGACGAAGGTGAAGCCGCGTTTCTTCAGATCTTTTGAAATCGTTTCCGCCAGCGGCGTCACCGGCGGAATCTGTGTCATCGATTCGAAACTGTTGTGGATCTGCTTGCCGCCGGTGAAGCTCCAGATGTACTTGCTGAAAGTGCCGAACTCTTCGCGCACCTTGATGAAGGCCCTGGCGTTGGTCACAGCCGCATTGATCTTGAGCCGGTTGCGGACGATGCCTGGGTCTTGCAGCAGCGCCGCTATCTTGTTGGCGTCATAGCGGGCGATCTTGTCCCAGTCGAAGCCGTCGAAGGCCTTGCGGTAGTTCTCGCGCTTGCGCAGCACCGTGATCCAGCTGAGCCCGGCCTGCACGCCTTCGAGCAGCAAAAACTCGAACAGCTTTTTGTCGCTGCGTACCGGTACGCCCCATTCGGTGTCGTGGTAGCGCTGATAAAGCGGATCGTCGCCCGGCCACGGGCAGCGTGGTGGTTCGGGTTTGGCTGCGACTTTATTGGCGGCTTTGTGGCTGGATTTGTGGGTGGATTTGTCGGCGGGTTTGCCGGTTTTGCGGGTGCGGGTCTTGGTGGCAGGCATGCTCGGGCTCCTCCTCGGGCAAGCCTAATGCAACCGCCGCGCTTCGGGAAAGCCGCATCTTGCGCTGCGGCAACGATGTCCTGGCGATCAATCGAACAGTTGATCGGGCTCCGGTTGAGCCTCTTCCAGTTGCAACCATCCGGCCACCACCAACCACAGGATCATCAGTTTCATGTGGGTTGCTCTCCATCAGTACAGTGCAATTGGTACAGTGCAATTGGTACAGTGCCATCGGTACAGTCGGGCTTCGTGCTGACTGTGGGAGCTATGCTAGCCGGATTTGATTAACCTGAAGTGAGCGTGATCACACAAAACGCAAAAGTGGGACATGCGTCGCCTGGCCCGGCAACGATCAGGGTTGATAGAAGATCGGCGATGTCCATGCCCGTTCCTGGTGCGTCGGTGGCACCGTGGTGGGCACCGGCAGGTTGTTGCGCACGGCGAGATAGGTGGACCAGCGTGGCGTCGGGATTTCGATCACGCGCGCGTACCAGGCGGCGCTGTCTTTGGCGTTGAAGTCGGGATCGGTCCATTCGCCGATCAATTGCGTGGCGCCGATGGAGTTGGTGTAGCTGGCATGCGCGACGTCGACGCTGCTGCCGATGTCGCCGACCTTGCCGGTTTTGGCGTCCGGCTTGCGGGCTCCCGTGGATGAGTTGGCCCACAGTACGTCATACACTTTCTCGAAACTCTGGCCGTTGCGCCGCCATACCTTGATCACCTGGACGCGGTCGAGATTGGCACCGTCGGGTTCCTTCACCGCTTGCAGTAGGAAGCGCGGGCTCTTGCCCTTGGCATCCGCTTTCAGATCGCCGCCCATCGGCACGCCGCCGGCATAGGCCTGCTTGACCCAGTCGTTCTGCCCGGTGAGACCGGCCGGATAATTCCAGCCGGCGAACATGCGCACCTGCATGCGCGGCCCCGACGTGGCGAAAGTTTCGCGCCGTTTCAACGCGGCGAAGATGCCTTCGCGCGTGTTCTGCTCGGCCCACACGCCGCTGAGGCCGCTGGCGGCCAGCGCCACGGTGGGGGCATTCAACACGGCATTGTGGGCGGCCAGCAGGGTCTTGATGTTGTCGCCCCAGGGCGCATCGCTGTTGCCGAGTGCGCCGGTGTAGTTGTCTTCTTCGGTGGCCGACGTGCCGGAGTGGTGGTCGGTGCCGCCCTCGAAACCGATGCGGTACGGGTTGACGCCGATTTTCTCGGCGATCTCCATGCCGCGTGCGAGTCCTTCGCGGATGTAACTACCGTGCGGCGACATCTTCTTGCCCTTGTTCCACTCTTCCATCAATTCGAAACCGGCGAATTCGTCGTCGGGCGACAGTTCCGGCGTGGTTTCGCTGGTGCCCTTGATCTGCGACACCTCCATCAAGCGTTCGTTGCGGTCCTTGGTGAGCGCGAAGTCGCGGTCGATCGGATCGCCGTTCATCTTGTTGTACGAAAACTGGCGGCCGCCGCTGAGGTTCATGTTGTGCGGCACCAGGATGGAGTCGATGCCGTTCTTGCGGTTGTTGTCGGCGTATTTCCACAAATCTTCCGGATCGCGCGAGTCGAGCGCGCTGAACGGCACGTCGGGATACCTGGGGCCCTTGAACAGCACGACGCGGTGGAAGTGCGAACCGTCCGGCGTGTTCGACCACTCGTAACCGACCAGCGCGGTGAACTTGCCGGGTTGATACGCCTTGTCGGCGTCGGCGATCACCGCCTTCCAGTTGGTCTGCTTGATCTCCCGCGAGTTCAGTTCCTTGTACACGTCGGGGCCGTAGAAAGCCGAACTCATGATGCTGCGGAAGCCGGCACCGGGCGCACCGTCGCTGCCGAACATTTTCTCGACCCACTCGCTGTCCTTGAACATCGGATCCTTCTCGGCCAGCGCGACGGCAACGCCCATGTATTCGCTGTGATCGGTCACCGCGAGGAAGTCGAGTGCCGCCTTGCGTTTGACTTCATGGCCGAGATACATCACCGGCAAACCCTTGGCATAGTTGTAGGCATCGGTACGCGTGGTGCGCGTGGTGGCCCAGGCAGCGTCGTACGAGGCGCTGGTATGCAGGTGCAGATCGCCGAAATAGGCCTTGCGTTCGGGATAGCTCGGCACGTTGGGGTCGAGGGTTTGCGCGCACAGCGGTGCACTGACAGCGGCCAACAGCACAACGGGAGCGAAGCGATGCAGGGCAGGTTTCATGGCGGAGTACCTTGTTATTGCTTTTAATTGGCGGCGACGGGACTTTTGCCCCTGCCGTTATGTTGGTATATAGAAAAAAAGAATACAAGTTCTGGATAGGACCATGTGGCTTACCCGCTCCTTGCGCGCACTGTTGCGCGAACCCCTGTTGCAATTCCTGCTGCTGGGCCTGCTGATTTTTGCCGTTGCCGAGTGGCGCGCCCGCCGCGCAGATGCAGCCGCGCACACCATCACCGTCGATGCCGGCACGCTGCATTACCTGGCGACGTTGTACAACGTGCAGTATGGCGTCGATCCCGATGCGGCGACGCTGGATTTCCTCGTCGCCAATCACGTGCGCGAACAGGTGCTGCTGCGCGAAGCCGCGAAGCTCGGCCTGGCGCAGGACGACGAAATCATCAGCCGCCGGCTGGTGCAGAAAATGGAGTACTTGCTCGAGGACGGCAAAGCGTTGCCGGTGGCCGATGCCGACACGTTGCAATCGTGGTATCAGCAACATCAACAGAACTATCAAAAATCGGCGCAGGCGACATTCACTCACGTCTATTTCAGTCCGGATACTGGTGGTGATGTCGCTGCTCAGCGGCGCGCGCAGAGTGCGCTGGTGAAAATCGCCTCCAGCGCCGTGGCCGGCGACCGCTTCCCGATCGAATCCGATTATCACAACCTCGATGCCGCCTCCGTGCGGCAATTGTTCGGCGATTCCGAGCTGGCCAAGGCGGTGTTCACGGCACCGGTCGGCATCTGGCAGGGGCCATTGCGGTCCGGCCTCGGCTGGCATCTGCTGAAAGTGGAGCAGCGCAGCGAAGCCGGCGTGCAACCGTTTGCCGCCGTGGCAGAGCAGGTCAGGGACGATTGGCTCGAGCAACAACGCAAACAACGCGCCGATGACGACTTCAAACAACTGTTGTCGCAATACAAAGTAGTGAGAACGCAATGAATCTGAGCCAAAGCCTGCTTCGCGTGAGCGCAAGCGCTTATGCAGTTCTGTTGCTGCGAATGTTCATTGCGTTGTGCCTCATGTTGTTTGTAGTGCCCAGCAGCTTCGCCCACGAAGTCCGTCCAGCGTCATTGGACATCACCGAACAGTCCGACGGCAGCTACGTGTTCCGCTGGCGCCAACCGATCAATGGCGAATACACCATTGCCATCCACCCGGTGCTCTCGTCCGGATGGCTCGACGGCGATCCGCAGCAAGCCATCGCCACCGGCACCACGCTGATCCGGCAGTGGACGGTCGCCAGGCCGGAGCAAGCGCTGTCGGGGCAAACGCTGACGATACGCGGCCTCGACCGCACCATCACCGACGTGCTGGTGACGTACACCAATCGCAAGGGCCAGGTGTTGACGCATCTGATCAAGGCCGATCAGCCGCAGATGACGCTGCCGGAAAACGGCGAGGGTACTGACTCCATGCGGGACTACCTGTGGTTGGGCATCACCCATATATGGTCGGGCCCTGATCACTTGTTGTACGTATTGGGGCTGGTCCTGCTGATCCACAACCGCCGTGCGCTGGTGTTCACGATCTCGGCCTTCACGTTGGCGCACAGCATCACGCTCGCCTGCGCCGCGCTCGACCTGGTGCGGTTGCGGCCGGCGCCGGTGGAAGCGGTGATCGCGCTCAGCATCGTCTATGTGGCGGTGGAACTGGTGAACGGCGGGCGCAAGCGCGCAGGGCTGGCGCAACGCAAGCCGTGGTTGATCGCGTTCACGTTCGGCTTGTTGCACGGGTTCGGTTTTGCCGGCGCCTTGCAGCAGATCGGTCTGCCGCAGCAGGCAGTGGCGTGGGCGCTGCTGCTGTTCAATCTCGGCATCGAAGCCGGGCAATTGCTGTTCGTGGCGGCGGTGCTGGCGCTCGGCGCGGTCTGTTTCCGTTTGCTGCCCGCCAGCGAGAGTTGGCTGCGTCGTCTGCTGCCGTATGGCATCGGTTCCATTGCGTCGTTCTGGCTGCTGGAACGATTGGCGGCAATGAGCTGATCCGGCACCGGCGTTTCCGCCGTAATCGGCAGGCCGTATCGACATCGGCCTGACATCAATCCCCCCGAGATTAAGGCCGCGTGAAGCCGGCCTCGCTCATCGAGCGTGCGCCGATGCCGCCGCGGCTCTTAACCAAGAATTTACATTGGGTTTAAGCAATCTGAACTGTCGGTCAATAGCATACCGGCCCGTCGGATCGTTGATGAATTTCACATGAAGAAAACGCCCAACCCACCAAAAACAAGCATAACCAAAGTCCTGCCCCTTTCAACTTTCACCATCAATAGGAGAGATCGTTCATGAAGACCAAAACAGCCGCGACTGTTGCCTTGTGCGCCAGCGCCACCGCGCTGCTGGGCCTTGCGCCCCTTGCGCACGCCGATACGGCCGTCGAGGCCCTGCTCAACAAGCTCGAACAGAAAGGCATCCTCACCGTGGAAGAAGCCAAGGCCCTGAAAGCCGAGAACACCCAGGATACCGCGGCCGATTTCAACAAGTCGTTCGCCGCCAAGATGGGCACGCCGGACTGGCTGACCAGTTACAAATTCGGCGGCGACTTCCGCGACCGCTGGGACGACATGTCGTCGGACAACTCCAGCGTGGTTGACCGCGAACGCCTGCGCTACCGCCTGCGTTTCGGCTTCAACCTGACGCTGAAAGACGACTTCGACATCATCTTCAAACTCGGTTCCGGCGACGGCGGTGCGGTCACCAACAACCAGACGTTCGGTGTCGATGGCTCCAAGAAAATCCTTTATGTGGACACCGCCTATTTCCGGTGGACCGTCAAGAACGACGATTGGACCGTCGTGACCAGCATGGGCAAGATGAACCAGACGATGGATACGCAGATGATCCTCGATCCTGACTACACGCCTGAAGGCGGTGCGGTGCAGGTCGCTTACAAACTGGGTCGCTCGGACACGCTGCGTTTCAACAGTGTCGCCTATGCACTCGACGAACTGAGCACCAACAAGCGCGATCCCTATCTGTGGGGCACCC
Source organism: Candidatus Acidiferrum sp. (assembly GCA_035500035.1). Lineage (GTDB taxonomy): Bacteria > Pseudomonadota > Gammaproteobacteria > Pseudomonadales > Pseudohongiellaceae > CAILUG01. Next base: position 6,107 of record DATJXP010000187.1, read on the forward strand.
AGTTGATGTGGGATTCCAGGTACTCCAGCAACGTCTCCAGCACGTTGGGCGTGTCGGTGTACGACATCACCAACCAGACCAGCTTGACCCATGCCTACAACTCCAACTCCGGCAACACCATCGTCGGCGGCAACTACGCCCACAGCTACCGTCCGGTCGTGGTGGATGCCAACGTCACCTTCAACCAGGATTCCACGCCGATCAAGCTGATCGGTGAATACCTGGAAAACCAGGACGCCGACATCGACAACAAGGGCTGGTACGCCGGTTTCGTTTACGGCAAGGCGGCGAAGAAAGGCAGCTGGGATTTCGCCTACCGCTACCAGAGCCTCGAAGCCGATGCCTGGTGGGACCAGATCATTGATGACGACAACATCGCCGCGATGCCGACTTCGTCCACGGTGGCTGCCATCCACGGCGGTACCAACGTCAAGGGCAACTGGATCAAGTTCAACTACATGCTCACCGATGCCCTGACCTTCACCACCACGATCTACAAAAACACGGTGGTCAAGAACCTGTTCCCGATCAACTCCACCACCGACGGCTTCCACTCGATGGTGGACCTGATGTGGAAGTTCTAACGCCGCAAGGCCGTTCCGTCATGCACACCAACTTCTGAATATTGGGAATTACACATGAAAAAACTGATCCTTTCGCTCATCGGCGGTGCCAGCCTGCTGGCGGCCGTCAGCAACGTACAGGCACAGACCCTCATCAACGGTGCGGGCTCCACCTTCGACAACCCGGCCTTCACCAAGTGGTTCTCGGTATATCAGGGTAACGTGGACAAGACCGTCAACTTCAACTACCAGTCGATCGGTTCCGGCGCCGGCCAAAAGCTGCTGCTGAGCGAAACCGTTGACTTCGGCGCGTCCGACGCGCCGATGACCGATGAAGCGATGAAGGACGGCCCCGGCAAAATCCTGCACCTGCCGGTCGTCGCCGGTGGAGTGGCCATCGCCTACAACCTGCAAGGCGTCGCCAAGCTGCGTCTCGACGGCGAAACCCTGGTCAGCATCTTCATGGGCAACATCACCAAGTGGAACGATCCGAAGATCGCCGCGCTGAACCCGGGCGTGAATCTGCCCAACGTGCCGGTCGTGGTAGTGCACCGTTCCGACGGCAGCGGCACCACCTTCATCTTTGCCGACTACCTGAGCAGCGTCAGCCCGGTATGGGCCGACTCGGTAGGCAAGGGCACCGCGCTGAAGTGGCCGACCGGCCTCGGCGGCAAGGGCAACGAAGGCGTCGCCGGCCAGATCACCCAGTTGGCCGGAGCCATCGGCTACGTCGAACTGGCCTATGCCAAGCAGAACAAGATGTCGTATGCCGAACTGAAAAACGCCGCCGGCAAGTTCGTCGAGTGCACGCAGGAAACCGCCAGCGCCGCGCTCGGCACCGCCACCATTCCGGATGACTTCCGCTTCTCGATGGTCAACGCTCCGGGTGAAAACTCCTACCCTATCGCCGGCGCCAGCTGGGTGCTGGTGTATGCCAAACAGAAGAATGCCGTCAACGGCAAGAAACTGGTGGCATTCCTGAAGTGGGCCATCACCGAAGGCCAGAAGTATTCGGCCCAGCTCGACTATGCGCCGCTGCCGGAAAAACTGCAGCAACGCGAACTGAAACTGCTCGACTCGATCCAGTAATGGCATCACCTGGCGGAAGGTCTCCGTCATGTCAGGTGGTGAGATGTCAACGGAGGGCGTTGCCCGGCAGCGCTCTCCGGATTTTTCCCAATCCCGCAGGCAACCAACGATCGTGAAGAATTCCGTCCGCAACCGTTTCGGCGACCGCGCCTTCAAGTTGATTACGCTGGTAATGGCGTTGTCGATCTTTGCTCTCGTCGTGCTCATCGGCATCGAGCTGCTCGGCGGCTCGGGCAAGGCCATCCACAAATTCGGTTGGCATTTCCTGTTCAGCAGTTCGTGGGATCCGATCAGCGACGACTACGGCGCGTTGCCGTTCATCTTCGGCACCATAGTCTCGTCCGCCATCGCCCTCGTCATCGCGGTGCCGATCAGCGTCGCCACCGCGGTGTATCTCACCGAGCTGGCGCCGCGCGCGCTGAGCCAGGTGTTGATCATGTTCATCGAGTTGCTCGCCGCCGTGCCCAGCGTCATCCTTGGCCTGTGGGGCGTGTTCGTGATGGTGCCGTGGCTGCGCTCGCACCTGTTCCCGTGGCTGCAGGATCATCTCGGATTCCTGCCGTTGTTCCAGGGCCCGATCTACGGCGTCAGCATGCTGGCCGGCGGCATCATCGTCGCCATCATGATCATCCCCATCATTACTTCGGTCTCGCGCGAGATCCTGCAATCGGTGCCGGGCCTGCAGCGCGAAGCCGCCTATGCGCTCGGTGCCACCCGCTGGGAAGTCACCCGCATCGCCGTGTTGAGCTACGCCAAGAAAGGCATCTTCGGCGCGGTGATCCTCGGTCTCGGCCGCGCGCTGGGCGAAACCATGGCGGTGACGATGGTCATCGGCAATTCGCCGCAGATCGTCAAATCGCTGTTCGCGCCCGGTTACACGCTGTCGAGCGTGATCGCCAACGAATTCAACGAAGCCACCGGGTCGCTGTATCCGAGCGCACTGTTCGAGATCGGCCTGGTGCTGCTCGGCGTCACCGTACTGGTCAACGCGCTGGCGCAGCTGATGCTGAAGGCCTTCGCCGGCCCCATCGTGAAACCGCAGAACTGAGAGCATGCCGATGCAAGCCGCAACTGCCAATGCCCCGAACCACGTCTGGCGCAAGTGCAAGAATGTGATCATGCAGTCGCTGACGTTCGTCTGCGCCATCCTGGTCATCACGCCGCTGGTGATGGTGTTCTACCACCTGGTGTGGCAGGGCTTCACGTCGATCAACTGGGAATTCTTCACGCAGTTGCCGAAACCGACAGGCGAGACCGGCGGCGGCATCGGCAACGCCATCGTCGGCACCTTCATCCTGCTGGCGGAAGCGGCGCTGGTCGGCATACCGGTCGGCGTGCTGGGCGGCGTCTATCTGTCCGAATACGGTTCGACCCGCCTGAACTGGGCGATACGTTTTGCCGCCGATATCCTCAACGGTGTGCCGTCGATCACCTGGGGCATCGTCGTCTATGCGTTGATGGTGGTACCGATGCACGGCTTTTCCGCGCTGGCCGGCGGCGTCGTGCTCGGCATGATGATGATCCCGCTGGTGATGCGCACCACGGAGGAAGTGTTGCAACTGGTACCGAACGGCTACCGCGAAGCGGCGCTGGCGCTCGGCATCGACAAGTGGAAATCGATCATCCAGATCGTCATCCCCGCCGCGTTGCGAGGCATCGTCACCGGCATCCTGCTGGCGCTGGCGCGCGTGGCCGGCGAAACCGCGCCGCTGATGTTCACCGCGCTCGGCAACCAGTACTGGTCGCACAAGCTGACCGAGCCGATGGCAGCCCTGCCATTGCAGATTTTCAACTATGCCATTTCGCCGTACGACGACTGGCATCGACAAGCCTGGGCCGGCGCGCTGATCCTGCTGCTGCTGGTTCTTACCACCAACGTCGGGGTGCGTTTCCTCGCCCGCGACCGGTTCGCCAAACGGAAGCATTGATCCCATGACCACCGCCACTCCCCAGACACCGGCCTTGGCCATCCGCGACCTGTCGGTTTATTTCGGCGCGCCGCAGGTGCTCAAGCATATTTCCATCGACATCGCCGCCCGCGCCGTCACCGCCATCATCGGCCCCAGCGGGTGCGGCAAATCGACTTTCCTGCGCTCGCTGAACCGCATGCACGAACTGGTGCCGGAAGCGCGCATGACCGGCGACATCCGCCTGTTCGGCGACGACATCTACGCCCGCCAGATCGATCCCGTCATCGTGCGCCGCCGCGTCGGCATGGTGTTCCAGAAATCCAACCCGTTCCCGACCATGTCGATCGCCGAAAACGTCACCGTCGGGCTCAAGCTCAACGGCATGCGCAACGTGTCGCAGTTGTTCGAGCGCACCGAGCAGGCGTTGACGATGGCGGCACTGTGGGACGAAGTGAAGGACAGGCTCGACGCCCCGGCGATCAGCCTGTCCGGCGGCCAGCAGCAGCGCCTGTGCATCGCGCGCGCACTGGCGATGCAGCCGGAAGTGCTGCTGATGGACGAGCCCGCTTCGGCGCTGGATCCGCTCGCCACCGCCAAGATCGAGGATTTGATCATGGAGCTGAAGAAGGATTACACCATCGTCATCGTCACCCACAACATGCAACAGGCCGCGCGCATTTCCGACACCACCGCTTTCTTCTACATGGGAGAGCTGGTGGAGTTCGGCGTGACCGCGAAAATTTTCACCAGCCCATCGAAAAAGCAGACCGAAGACTACGTCACCGGACGTTTCGGCTAAGGCGGAGCGCTTATGGAACACATCAATACCGAACTCGACGAACTCAAGAAAAAACTGATCACGATGGCCAGCCATGCCGAGACCGCGGTCAATCGCGCCATCGAATCGCTGGTCACCCGCAACGTCGATCTGGCACGCCAGGTGAAATCCGACGACGCCATCATCGACCAGCTCGAGATCGAGGTGGACGAAATCTCGATCCATCTGCTGACCAAGGCGCCGCTGGCCAGCGATCTGCGCTTCGTCACCGTGACGATGAAGATCTGCCAGAACCTCGAGCGGGTCGGCGACGAAGCCGCCAAGATCGCCAAGAGCGCGCGCCGGTTGTCGGCCGAGCCGCCGCTATCGCTCAACCTGGAACTGCCGCTGATGGCGAAGAAGGCGCTCGACATGCTGCAGGCCGCGCTCGATGCGTTCGTGCGGCGCGATTCCACCGCGGCCCGCGCGGTGATCCCGCGCGACAAGGAAGTGGATGCGCTGAACAAGATCATCAACAGCGAATTGACCGACCACATGATGCAGAACCGCGACGGCATTCCGCGCGCGCTGAGCCTGATGACGGCCACCCGCAGTCTCGAGCGCATCGCCGATCACGCCAAGAACATCGCCGAGGAAGTGGTCTATCTGTGCGAGGCGCAGGACATCCGGCATACCAAGGCCGAGTGAGTCGACACCGCACCGCGGAATTTTCACGCGCACAAACGCACCAATACACGGCATGTTGCACTGGCGCGGGCCGTTGTGGGGCGGCGCAGACCGGAATTTCCGCGCGCGTTGCCGTTTTTCGCCGCCACAACGATAACCGCTTCACGCTTGCCGCCAGTGGCATGCTTCTTGTTAGTGGCCGGGTATGACCTTGCCCAATGATTCGCTGCGCATTCTGCTCCTCGACGAGCAGGCAGAACGCTTTCCCGTGATGGAAGCGGCGCTGACGGCAGCCGGTTACCAGGTCGTTGGCAAGGTGACGACGGCCGACAACATCCAGGCCGCGGTCGAACGCGCGCGCCCCGACGTCATCATCGCCGACCTCGACAGCCCCGGCCGCGACACGCTCGAATCGATGCAGGCGCTGAACCGCAAACAGCCGCGCCCCATCGTCATGTTCACCAACGACGGCGACCGCGACACCATCCAGCTCGCGGTGCAATCCGGCGTTACCGCCTACGTGGTCGATGGCATGGCGCCCGATCGCATCAAACCGATTCTGGAAGTGGCCATGCTGCGCTTCCAGGAATACCAGAAGCTGCGCGACGAACTCGAGCTGACCAGGTTACAGCTCAACGAGCGCAAGCACATCGACAAAGCCAAGGGACTGCTGATGAAGCGCAAGGGCCTCGACGAAGCCAAGGCCTATGCGCTGCTGCGACGCATGGCGATGGATCGGCACATGAAGTTGGCCGAACTCGCCCGCAGCATCGTGGCGGCGGCGGAGCTGTTGGAATGAGCAGGAGTTTTTTCACATGAACCAGTCAGACACCATCAACCTGGGGTATCTGCCGTTGCTCGACGCCGCGCCGCTGCTGTTGGCGCAGGAGCTGGGATACTTCACCGACGCCGGATTGAAGGTCAGCCTGTCGCGCGAGGCATCGTGGGCCAACATCCGCGACAAATTGTGTGCCGGCACGCTGCAAGGCGCGCAGTTGCTGATTCCGATGCTGATGAGCGTCAATCTCGGCCTCAACCGCGTGCACGCACCGCTGCGCAGCAGCTTCGTGCTGAACCAGAACGGCAACACCATCATCGTGTCGAAGGCGCTGCGCGATGCGATGAAGATATTGAATCCGGAAGCGCTGGCGTCGCCGCACACGTCGGTGCTGACGCTGAAGCGGCTGTTGCAGCAGCGGCGCGAGCGCGGCGAGGCGGCGTTCACGTTTGCCGTGGTCTACCCGTTTTCGTGCCACAACTACCTGCTGCGCTACTGGCTGGCGGCCGGCGGCATCCATCCCGATCACGACGTCAACCTGGTGGTGATTCCGCCGTCGCAGATGGTGGCGCAGCTGAACCACGGCCGCATCGACGGTTTCTGTGCCGGCGAACCGTGGGGTCAGCTGGCGGCGTCGATGGGCAGTGGCCACAGCCTGCTCTCCACCTACGAGGTATGGCACAACGCGCCGGAGAAAGTGCTGGCTGTGCACGGCGACTGGGCCGACGCCCATGCCGAACAGTATCGACGACTGCTGACGGTACTGCTACGCACCTGCCGCTGGCTGGCGGAAACGACGAATCGCGAGGAAGCGCTGCTGTTGCTGGCGCAGCCGCATTGCCTCGGCACCGAGCCGGCCTTCCTGCATTGGGGTTGGCTTGCCGGCAAGCACAACTTCCATCAGCACGGCGCCAATCATCCGTGGCCGGCGCACATGGCGTGGATCGTTTCGCAGATGGTGCGTTGGGGCCACTTGCCCGATGCCAAGGGAGCGGTCGAGCTGATCGACGCGATTTTTTCCGATCGTTTGTTCCGCACAATTTGTGTGCAGGAGGGGTTGGCACTGCCTCCTGATAACGCACCGACGCAGGTCGGCTACCATGCCGCGCCGTGGCAATACGGCGACGCCAGCCTCGGTGCCGATCGTTTCATCGACGGCATACGCTTCGATTCCTCGGCAATTACCGAGTATTTACGCCAGTTCGCGATTTCCAACCTGCCGGGAGAGTGAATTGGCACAGCACTTGCTGTGACATTGACAAGGGCGGATCAATGGCGATCCGCAAGCATTGGGCAAAGGCGCCTTCCGAGGAGAACCCCGTTTCTCCAAAGAAGTGCGCCTTTTTTTTGTTTCTTTTTTTTGGATTTTTCCCGCGATTTTTCCGCCGTCAGGAGCCGCCATGTCGTCAGCATTACGTTCGTTCGCTTCGCGTTTTCCGTCAGGTCGCAGGGCATCCGCCGCGCTGCATCGGCTGGCGTTGGCCGGTGCCTGCACGCTGGCCGCCGTCACCGTGCTGTTCGGGGTCGGCATCGCCCGCGCCGCCGATGACATCGGCCCGCCGGAAAAAGACCAGCTCAAGCTCGGTTTCATCAAGCTCACCGACATGGCGCCGCTGGCGATTGCCTACGAGAAAGGCTATTTCGAAGACGAAGGCCTGTACGTGACGTTGGAGGCGCAAGCCAATTGGAAAGTCGTGCTCGACGGCGTCATCGAAGGCCGTCTCGACGGTGCCCACATGCTGGCCGGACAGCCGATCGCCGCGACGATAGGTTTCGGTACCAAGGCCGACATCATCACGCCGTTTTCGATGGATCTGAACGGCAACGCCGTCACCGTATCCAACACGGTATGGGAAGCAATGAAGAAGAACCTGAAGACCGGCGCCGATGGCAAGCCGGTGCACCCGATTTCGGCGGCGGCGCTGAAACCGGTGGTGGAGGCGTACGCGGCCAACGGCAAGCCGTTCAACATGGCGATGGTGTTTCCGGTTTCCACCCACAATTACGAGTTGCGCTACTGGCTCGCCGCTGGCGGACTTCATCCCGGTTTCTACGATCCCGCGCACGGCGAAACGGCAGGACAGAAAAGCGCACAGGTGCTGTTGTCGGTGACGCCGCCGCCGCAGATGCCGGCCACGCTCGAGGCCGGCACCATCTACGGCTACTGCGTCGGCGAGCCGTGGAACCAGCAGGCAGTGTTCAAGGGCATCGGCGTGCCGGTCATCACCGACGATGAAATCTGGCACAACAATCCGGAGAAAGTATTCGGTGTCACCGCCGAATTCGCCAGGCAGTACCCCAATACCACGCTGCGGCTGACGCGGGCGCTGATCCGCGCCGCGATGTGGCTGGACGCCAACAACAACGCCAACCGCGTGGAAGCAGTGAAGATCCTGTCGCAGCCGAACTACGTCGGCGCCGATCCGCAGGTGATCCGCAACAGCATGACCGGCACTTTCGAATACGAAAAAGGCGACAAGCGCAGCGTGCCCGACTTCAACGTGTTCTTCCGCTACAACGCCACCTATCCGTACTACAGCGATGCGGTGTGGTACCTGACGCAGATGCGTCGCTGGGGCCAGATCGGCGAAGACAAGCCGGACAGCTGGTATGACGAAACCGCGAAGAAAGTCTATCGCGCCGATCTCTACGCCAAGGCCGCCAAATCGCTGATCGCCCAGGGCAAGGCCAAGGCCTCCGACTTCCCTGAATTCGCCTCCGAAACCGGTTACCGTCCGCCGAGCAAGGAATTCATCGACGGCATCGAATACGACGGCCACAAGCCGAACGCCTACATCAACAGCATGCCCATCGGCCTGAAGGCCGGTCAGAAACCGTGAATGCAGTAAAGGAGAAAGCCATGACGACCCTGGTCACCTTGCACATGAGTCCCACGCTGTCGGCGAAAGTGAAGCAATGGTTGCGGATGTTGCTGCAGGAAGTGGCGATTCCGCTGCTCGGCATCGGTTGCTTCCTGCTGGTGTGGGCCATCGCCGCCAATCGCATCGATACTTCGCTCGGCAAGTTTCCCGGTCCGGCTGCCGCTTATGAACAGGCCCACAACCTGTGGAACGAATATCGCGAGGAAAAACAGAAAGAGAAGGAGTTCTATGCGCGCCAGGCCGAGCGCAATGCGCAGCACCTGGCGGAAGATCCGAACTTCGTCGCCAAGGTGCGGCCGTATACCGGCAAGCCGACGTTTCCGTCGCAGGTCGTCACCAGTCTCGTCACCGTGTTGAGCGGTTTCGCGCTGGCGCTGCTGGTGGGCTTGCCGACCGGCATCGCCATCGGCCTGAACCGGATGCTCAACAGCGCGTTCAATCCGGTGATCCAGATCTTCAAGCCGGTATCGCCGCTGGCGTGGTTGCCGCTGGTGACACTGGTGGTGAGTTCGGTCTACACCTCGGAAAACCCGACCTTCTCGAAGTCGTACATCAATTCGCTGTTGACGGTGGCGTTGTGCAGCCTGTGGCCCATCGTCATCAACACCGCGGTCGGCGTGGCGTCGATTCCGCAGGACTGGGTCAACGTCAGCCGCGTGCTGCGGCTCGGCTGGTTCACTCACGTGCGCAAACTGGTGCTGCCGGCGGCGGTGCCAGCCATCTTCACTGGCATGCGGTTGGCACTCGGTGTGGCGTGGATGGTGTTGATCGCCGCCGAGATGCTGGCGCAGAACCCCGGGCTCGGCAAATTCGTGTGGGATGAATTCCAGAACGGCAGTACCAACTCGCTCGGCCGCATCATGGTGGCGGTGCTTGCCATCGGCCTGATCGGCTTTTTGCTCGACCGCTCGATGCTGCAATTGCAGCGGTGGTTGTCGTGGGACAAGGCCTCGGCTTCGCGTTGATGACCCCATATTCACCCAGGAGAAAATCATGAATCCCATTCTCGACATCACCCAGGTGGACATGGAGTTCACCACGCCCAACGGTACCTTCAGCGCGCTGAAAGACGTCAACCTGAAGATCAGCAAGGGCGAGTTCGTCTCGCTGATCGGTCACAGCGGCTGCGGCAAATCCACCGT
>DATJXP010000188.1:0-11288 GCA_035500035.1 Candidatus Acidiferrum sp.
GTTTCAGCGTGCAACGCATTTACGTCAAGGATTCTTCGTTCGAAGCGCCGGATACACCGGAAAGCTTTCGTCGCGAATATCGCCCGGCGGTGGGATTCAACCTGACCAATCGCAGCCGCAGGCTCGAAGGCGATCTCTACGAAGTGGTGTTGCGCCTGACCGCCGATGTAAAGCAGGACGACAAAACCGTGTTTCTGGTCGAAGTGCAGCAGGCTGGCATTTTCGAAATCGGCGGTATCGAGGGTGAGCAGTTGGAGCAGGTGGTGGCCATTACCTGTCCGAACATCCTGTTTCCGTATGCGCGCGAAGCGATCGATGCGCTGGTGATCAAGGGCAGCTTCCCGGCCTTGCTGTTGGCGCCGATAAACTTTGAGGCAGTGTATTTCCAGGCCAAACAGCAACAGGCACAGCAGGCGCAGGTACCGGCAAGCTGAGTCGTCCGAGGGCGTGGCAGTGTTGAAAAGAGCGGCGCCAAGGCGCCGCTTTTTGTTGCCGTGCCGGTTCGATTATTGGCGACTCGCATCGAGCGAGCCGCGATAACCCAATTGCCGCCATGCCTCGAAGCAAGCCACCGCCACCGCATTCGACAGGTTGATGCTGCGACTGTGCGCCATCATCGGCAACCTGAGCACGGCGTGAAAATCCCTGGAGGCGAGTAACTCCGGCGGCAAACCGCGCGATTCCGGCCCGAAGACGAGATAGTCGTTTTCGCCAAACACGAAATCGGAGTGGTTGTGCGTGCCCTTGGTGCTGAACGCCAGCAAGCGTTGCGGGCGGCACGCGGTTTTGAAGGCTTCCCAATCCGGGTGCACGCTGACCTTGCTGTACTCGTGATAATCGAGGCCGGCCCGCCTCAGCTGTTTTTCTTCCAGGGAAAACCCCAACGGCGCTATCAAGTGCAGCGATGCGCCGACATTGGTGGTGAGGCGGATGATGTTGCCGGTGTTGGGCGGAATTTCCGGCTGGAAAAGCACGATGTTGAGCATGGCGGAATTGTCCGCCATGAAAGCCGCGTTGTCATTCGGCGGCGTCGTCTTCCTCGTCGGTGGCGCTGCTCTGCATGCCGAGTTCCTTCAGCTTGCGGGTCAGTGTATTGCGACCCCAGCCAAGTAGTTCCGACGCATCGCGTTTGCGGCCACCGCTGTGCTGCAACGCCACTTCGATCATGCATTTCTCGAACAACGGCGTAGCCTGCTGCAGGATGCCGGTGTGGCCGAGTTTCAGTTCCTGATCGGCCCAGTGCTTGAGGTTCTGGATCCAGTTGCCGGCCACCGGCTGATCGTTGGTGGCAGTGTGGAATTCTTCCGGCAGATCGTTGATGAAGATTTCGCGGCCGGCGGCCATCACCGTAATCCAGCTGCAGAAGTTTTCCAACTGGCGCACGTTGCCGGGCCACGGCAGGTTGGTGAGGAACTTGCTGGTTTCCGGCCGCAACACTTTCTTCTCCACACCCATCTGCTGCGCGGCCTTGCGCAGGAAGTGTTCGCACAGCGCTGGAATGTCTTCGCGGCGATCAGCCAGGCGCGGCAGATGGATCGGAATCACGTTGAGGCGATGAAACAAATCCTCGCGGAACAGATGTTCGCGCACGCGCGCCTCGAGATTCTGGTGCGTCGCCGCGATGACGCGGACGTCAGCCTTGATCGGCGTGAGCCCGCCGACGCGATAGAACTCGCCGTCGGACAGCACGCGCAAAAGCCGGGTTTGCGTTTCCATCGGCATGTCGCCGATTTCATCGAGGAACAGCGTGCCGCCGTGCGCCTGCTCGAAGCGGCCAACTCGCATCTGGGTGGCGCCGGTAAAGGCGCCCTTCTCGTGGCCGAACAGTTCGGATTCGATCAGGTCTTTCGGAATCGCCGCCACGTTGAGCGGAATGTAGGGCTTGTCGGAGCGGGGGCTGTGCTTGTGTAGCGCCTGCGCCACCAGTTCCTTGCCGGTGCCGGACTCACCCTTGATCAACACGGTGATATTCGAATGCGACAGCCGTCCGATCGCGCGGAAAACTTCCTGCATCGATGGCGCTTCGCCGATGATGGTCTTGGTTTCCTGCACGTTGGTCGGCTGGTTGTCACCGCGCACCTCTTGCGAATGGCGAATCGCGCGTTGTGCGACGGCGACTGCTTCATTGACGTCGAACGGCTTCGGCAGGTATTCGAAGGCACCGTGCTTGTAGGACTGCACTGCGCTGCTGAGGTCGGAATGAGCGGTCATGATGATGACCGGGATTTGAGGATAGCTTTCCTGGATCTCGTTCAGCACTTCGAGTCCATCGCTGCCCGGCATGCGGATGTCGCTGATGATGGCTGCCGGCTGGCGCGTGCGCAGACGGTTCAGCATCGAGTCGCCGTTGTCGAAGCTTTCGCTGCTGAGGCCAGCCTTGGCAAAGGATTTTTCCAATACCCAACGGATGGAGCGGTCGTCGTCGACTATCCAGATGGTGTCCTTGTTCATGCGCTACTACCTTTACCGTCTTTGCCTTCTTCGCTTTGAATGGGAATCGACAGGAGGAAGCGGGTTCTCCCTTCCTGACTTTCGCATTCGATCAAACCGGAGTGGTTCTTGATGATGCTCTGTGCAATCGACAGGCCAAGTCCGGTGCCTTCGGCCCGGCCGCTGATCAAAGGGTAAAAAATGTTCTCGATGATGTCGGCCGGGATGCCGGGACCGTTGTCGATGATCTCAATACGAACGATCAGTTTATAAAGCACGGTGGCGATGGTGGCATGAGTAACGGCGCGAGTGCGCAGGATGATCTGGGGCGGTTCTTTCTGCCGTGGATTTTCGGTCAATGCCTGCATGGCGTTGCGTACGATGTTGAGCACGGCCTGGATCAACTGTTCCAGATCGCCGGAGATTTCCGGCAAACTGGGGTCGTAATCACGAACCATTTTTATCGAACCTTTAGTTTCTGCCTCGATCAGGCTGCGCACGCGCTCGACCACTTCGTGGATATTCAGGCTGCGGATCACCGGCTTTTTATAGGGGCCGGTAAGGCGGTCTACCAGGTTCACCAGGCGGTCGGTTTCTTCGATGATGACGTTGGTGTAATCCTGCAGTTGGGAATTCGGCAATTCGCTGGCCAGCAACTGCGCGGCACCGCGGATGCCGCCGAGAGGGTTTTTGATTTCGTGACTGAGGCCACGGATCATTTCCACCGTGATTTCGTGCTTCGCCAGCTGCGTTTCCTTGCGACTGAGCGACCAACTGCGATTGATTTCCTGCAGTTCCAGCAGGAAGAAAATGGAACCCTGATCGTTGACGATCGAAGTGGCGTGGTCTACGAGCAATTTGTTGCCGCTTGGTAGCAGCAATTCGACCCGGCGTGAAATCATCGTGGTGTTGGTCTTGCGGACAGCGGCTACCGCCTGTTCCAGCACTTCGCCGTTGCGCAGCAGTTCGCGCACGTGTGCCTTGTGGGAATGCCGGTCGCTGGTTTCCAGTAGCGCTTCGGCTGCCGGATTCATATGGTGGAGGCAGCAACCCTTGTCCAGTACAACCACGGCCGTCGTCAGATTGTCGAGCAGGCGGGTGTTGAAACTTTCGTTGGTCACTTTGGCTGGGCTGGCGATTTTGCTGATGAAGGAATTCATCCCGGTACGTACGAAAGTCACTGCTAAGGCACTGTCCTTATGCAATTAGTGCACCAAGCTGGAAAGCCCAGTGAACCCACTGATTTTGTGCCCAAAATGCAGAATTACGCGGCGGACATTGGTGCAATGAGCAGAGTATTGCACAAAATTGGTGCGTTTTGGCTTGTTGTTCTACCAAACTGCCCAAAAAAAAGCCCGCCGGTATGACACGGCGGGCCTTCTGTTTTGACTCCTCCAGAACAGCGGATTTGCATCCGCTGCTCCAGAGTGAAGCGTATCAGCAGCTGTAGTACAGCTCGAACTCCAGCGGGTGCGTGGTCATGTTGACCAGCGTGTGATCGGCCTTCTTCAGGGAGATGTAAGCGTCGAGCATGTCATCGCTGAATACACCGCCGGCGGTCAGGAACTTGCGGTCCTTGTCGAGGTGGTCGAGTGCGTCCAGCAGGTCGTCGGCAACCTGCGGGATCTTGGCTTCCTCTTCCGGCTCCAGGTCATACAAGTCCTTGGTGGCCGGATCGCCCGGGTGAATCTTGTTCTTGATGCCGTCGATGCCCGCCATCAGCATGCCGGCGAAGAACAGATAGGGGTTGGCAGTGGAATCGCCGAAGCGGACTTCGATACGCACCGCTTTCGGGCTGGCGCCCAGGATGTACGGGATGCGGATCGAGGCGGAGCGGTTACGTGCCGAGTAAGCCATCATGGTCGGAGCTTCGAAACCTTTTACCAGGCGCTTGTAGGAGTTGGTAGAGGCGTTGCCCAGAGCATTCAATGCCTTGCTGTGCTTGATGATGCCGCCAATGTAGTACAGGGCTTCGTCGGACAGGTTGGCGTAGCCATTGCCGGCAAAGATGTTCTTGCCTTCTTTCCATACCGACTGGTGAACGTGCATGCCGTTACCGTTGTCGCCGACGATAGGCTTCGGCATGAAAGTGGCGGTTTTGCCGAAGGCGGCAGCGACGTTGTGCACGACGTATTTCAGCGTCTGCACTTCATCGGCTTTTTTCACGAGACTGTTGAAGGCTACGCCGATTTCGCACTGGCCGGCGTTGGCAACTTCGTGGTGATGAATTTCGACGTTCAGACCCATTTCCTGCATAGTGCTGCACATCGCGGTACGGATGTCATGCAGGGAATCGACTGGCGGAACCGGGAAGTAGCCGCCTTTGACGCGCGGTGTGTGGCCTTTCGGGCCGTCTTCCTTGTCTTTCTCGGTGGTCCATGCGGCTTCCTGCGAAATGATTTCACTGGAACACAGACCCATGGAAATGTGGTATTTGACGTCATCGAAAACGAAGAATTCGGGTTCCGGCCCCATGTAGGCGGTGTCGCCGATGCCGGTGGATTTCAGATACGCCTCGGCGCGCTTGGCAATGGAGCGTGGGTCGCGGTCGTAGCCGGCCATGGTAGCGGGTTCGAGGATGTCGCACAGAATATTGACTTGCGGCTCTTCAGCGAAAGGATCCAGTACAGCAGTGCTGTCATCGGGCAGCAACACCATGTCGGATTCGTTGATGCCTTTCCAGCCGGCGATCGAGGAACCATCGAACATCTGGCCCTTGAAGAAGCCCGCATCGACTTTATCGGCCGGGAAGGTGACGTGCTGTTGCTTGCCTTTCGTGTCGGTAAAACGGAGGTCAACCCACTTTACGTCGTTATCTTTGATCAGTTTGAGCGTCTTCTCAGACATGTATCCTCCGTAGAGCGTTAAACCAGGACGAAACCCGGCTGTCTGTTTGTTTTTGAAGTTGGTCTGTCTCGAATAGGGGCCGTGCCACTGCTTCGCTAACTCTGACTAACTGCCTGAATGCCGCACACTTCTTCTTGGCGTGGCAGTAGCAGGGGAGGCAAAATATATGCCATGCGTTTGGAACATGGAAGCATTGATTTCCCGGCAAAAGTCGAGCCCGGGAATGCTCAAAATGCACCAATTAGGGTCTAAATTTAAAGTTATGCACCATTTTAAAGCCATTCCTGCTTCAAAGCTGAACCGCGTAGCGATGCCATAAATTTCATGAAATATATCGTCAAATACTCCGGGGAAATGACCACCAAGAGTCGCGTGGTCAGAACCCAATTCTGTCGGCAGTTACGCAAGAACCTCGCCCGCTTGTTCCGGGTTCATTTGCAACTCAATGACAAGGCCGCGGCGCCGCACGACCCCGATGCCATCGAGGTTGACGCTACTTGGGACCACATCCAGATCCAGTTGTCACCCGAAAAGCTGGCACTGGCGCCGCAGGTTGAAGCCATTCTGGCCAATACCCCTGGGGTTTGGAGCTTTAACCGCGTGCTAGCGCAGCCACTCGGCACTTTCGAAGACATGGTCGATCAGGTATTGAAGGTTTACCGCGAGAGGCTCAACGGCAATACCTTTGTCGTGCGTTGCCGGCGTGTCGGCAAGCATGCGTTCAATTCGATGGATGTCGAACGCTATGTTGGCGGTGGCCTGCGTCAGCGCAGCGAAGCTGCGGGTGTCGATCTTCACAAGCCGCAAGTGGTGGTGCAGATCGAAATCCGCAACCAAACCTTGTTCATCATCGACGCAAGCATAGACGGCATCGGTGGTTTCCCGCTCGGTACCCAGGACAGCGTGATCTCGCTGATTTCCGGCGGTTTCGATTCGGCGGTGGCGTCGTACCTGTCGATGAAGCGCGGTCTGCGCACGCATTTTCTGTTCTTCAACCTCGGTGGCCGCGAGCATGAAATCGCCGTGAAGGAAGTGGCGTTGTACCTCTGGTTGAAGTTTGGCGCGTCGCACGGCGTGCAATTCATCACGGTGCCGTTTGAAGGCGTAGTGGCGGAAATTCTCGACAAAATCGACAACCCCATGATGGGTGTCGTGCTCAAGCGCATGATGATGAGAGTGGCCACCGCGATAGCTGATCATTACGAAGTCGAGGCGTTGGTGACTGGAGAAAGCGTTGCCCAGGTATCGAGCCAGACGCTGACCAACCTTGCCGTCATCAGCGACGTTACGCCAAAGATGTTGCTGCGCCCGCTGATCATGACCGACAAGCAGGACATCGTCGATCTCGCCCGCAAAATAGGCACGGAGGAATTTTCTGCGGTGATCCCGGAATATTGCGGTGTCATTTCGGTGAAGCCGACCACGCGCGCCAAGCGTCATCGTATTGAGCACGAGGAGCAACGTTTCGATTTTGCAGTGCTTGAACGTGCGATTGCCGAGCGAGTGGCGCTGGACATCCGGACGATGGAAGTGGGCGGCAGTGAAGTCGATTCTGCCGCGGAGGCGGCACCGGAAGACCTGAGCCATGTGCCACATGAACAACTGGTGATTCTCGATATCCGCCATCCCGACGAAGAAGAGCGCAGGCCGCTGACAGGCGCACCATATCCGGTGGAGCGAGTGCCGTTTTTCCGTCTTAACACGCGCTTTACCCAACTTCCGCACGAGCGCCATTACTTGCTCTATTGCGACAAAGGCGTGATGAGCAGATTGCATGCCTCCCACTTGAGGGAACAGGGCCACGTCAATGTCGGGGTGTACCGCAAATAGCCCGGAAATCAGGCTCTCGTGTATAATCGCGCGTCTTTTTGCCACCCCCTCCCGCATTTCCCAGGAATTCCCCGTGATAGACAACATCCGCAACATCGCGATCATCGCGCACGTTGACCATGGCAAGACCACCTTGGTCGACAAACTGCTGCAACAATCCGGCACGCTGGAAACGCGCGGCAAGGAAGTGGAGCGCGTGATGGATTCCAACGATCAGGAGCGCGAGCGCGGCATTACCATTCTTGCCAAGAACACTGCTGTGCGCTGGAACGGTTACCGCATCAATATCGTCGACACGCCGGGCCACGCCGACTTCGGCGGCGAAGTGGAACGCGTGTTGTCGATGGTCGATTGCGTGCTGTTGCTGGTGGACGCAGTCGATGGCCCGATGCCGCAGACGCGCTTCGTTACGCAGAAAGCGTTCGCGCGCGGCCTCAAACCCATCGTTGTCATCAACAAGGTGGATCGCGAAGGCGCGCGGCCTGACTGGGTGCTGAATGAAGTATTCGATCTGTTCGACAAGCTGGGCGCCACCGAAGAGCAACTGGATTTCCCGGTAATTTACGCTTCTGCATTGCTCGGTCGCGCCGGCAACGATCCGAAAAATCTCGCCGAGAACATGGATCCGTTGTTCCAACTCGTCATCGATCGCGTACAGCCGCCGGTGGTCGATGCCGATGGTCCGCTGCAGATGCAAATCAGCGCGCTCGACTATTCGTCGTATCTCGGCGTCATCGGCGTTGGTCGCATCACGCGCGGTAAGGTGAAAGTGAATCAGCAGGTCGTCGTGATCGACCGCGAAGGCAAGAGCCGCAAGGGCAAGATCGGGTTGGTGAAAACCTATCTCGGTCTCGAGCGTGTCGATGCACCGGAAGCCAGCGCCGGCGACATCATCTGCATCACCGGCATCGAAGCCTTGAACATTTCCGACACCGTATGCGATCCGTTGGCTCCGGAAGCGCTGCCGCCGCTGACAGTAGATGAACCTACGGTGACGATGACGTTCCAGGTCAACGATTCGCCGTTTGCAGGTCTGGACGGCAAGTACGTCACCAGCCGCAATATCAAGGAGCGTCTCGAGCGCGAACTGATCCACAACGTGGCGTTGCGTGTCGAGCAAGGCGCCACTGCCGACAAATTCAAAGTATCCGGTCGTGGCGAACTGCATTTGTCGGTGCTGATCGAAAACATGCGGCGCGAAGGTTACGAGCTAGCGGTATCGCGGCCGCAGGTAATCCGCAAGGAAGTCGATGGCGTCGTGATGGAACCGTATGAAATCCTGGTGATCGACATCGACGAGCAGCACCAAGGCAAGGTCATCGAAGAGCTGGGCAAGCGCAAAGCCGAGATGACTGAAATGAGCAATGATGGCAAAGGCCGCACACGCCTGAATTTCGGGATTCCCACCCGCGGCCTGATCGGCTTCCGCACCCAGTTCCTCAGCATGACGTCCGGTACCGGCATCCTGACCTCGATCTTCGATCGCTTCGGCCCGGTCAAGACTGGCGATATCGGCGCGCGCCAGAACGGCGTGATGATCTCCAACGTGAAGGGCAAGGTGCTGGCCTACGCGTTGTTCACGCTGCAGGAGCGTGGTCGTCTGTTTGTCGATCCCGGTGTCGAAGTATACGAAGGCATGATCGTTGGCTTGCACAGCCGCGAGAATGACATCGTGGTGAACCCGACCAAGGCCAAGCAGCTCACCAACATCCGTGCTGCCGGCAGCGACGAGAACATCATCCTGACGCCGCCGATCCGCCACAGCCTCGAGCAGGCGATGGAATTCATCGACGCCGACGAACTGGTGGAAATCACGCCGAACCACATCCGCTTGCGCAAGCAGTATCTGAACGAGAGCGATCGCAAGCGCATTTCGCGCAAAAGCGAAAGCGCCGAGTAAATTCCATGCTGGCCCTGATACAGCGCGTTACTTCGGCGAGTGTCAGTGTTGAAAACAGCGTGGTGGGCAGTATCGACCACGGCTTGTTGCTGCTGCTTGGCGTCGAAAAGGAAGATACCGACCAACACGCTGCCCGCTTGTTGCAGAAGGTGCTGAGCTATCGTGTGTTCAGCGATGCCGACGGCAAGATGAATCTCAGTCTCAAGGATGTGGACGGAGGCTTGTTGGTAGTGTCGCAGTTCACTCTGGCCGCCAGCACCGACAAGGGGTTGCGCCCCAGCTTTTCCAGCGCGAAGCCGCCAGCGGAAGCGGAACAACTCTACGAGTATTTTCTGAAGTCTGCGCGCAATTCACACGCAACAGTCGCGGCGGGAAAATTCGGCGCCAACATGCAAGTGGCACTAGTCAATGATGGCCCGGTGACTTTCCTGTTGAAATCGTAGGGGCACGCCACGGCGTGCCCCTACAAGATTCAATCTGCCGCGTTGGCCTTCGCGGCCTCTACCCGTTTGCGTTTCATCATCTTGCCGAAAAACAAACCACCTTCGAACAACATCCACATCGGAACCGCGACCAGCGTCTGCGAGAACACATCGGGCGGCGTCACCATCATGCCGATCGTGAAGCAGCCGATGACGACGTACCCGCGGTACTCCTTCAGTTTTTCCGGATCGACCACGCCGGCCAGGATCAACAGGATCGTGGCCACCGGTACTTCGAATACAAAGCCGAACACCAGGAACATCCGCATCAACAGGTCATAGATGTAGTTGATATCCGGGGTATAGACGACGTCGCTTGGCGAGGTGCCCGAAGCAAACTTGAAGATCAGCGGCAACACCGCGTAATAGGCGAAAGCCATGCCCACATAGAAAAGCACGATGCTGGATATCAGGATCGGCAGCGTGATGCGGATTTCGTTGTGGTACAGCCCGGGCGCAACGAAAGCCCAGATTTGATGCATGATGTAGGGAATGCTGATGAAGAAAGCCACCATCATCGTCATCGTGAACGGAATGAAAAAGGTATCGAGCGGTTTGGTGGCGATCATGTGCTGGCCTTTCACCATGGCTTGGGCAGCGGGATGCACTACGAAATCGAAGATGTCGTTCGAGAAATAAAACAGCGCCAGGAATATCACCAGAACGCACAACAAAGAACGAATGATGCGATCACGCAATTCAATCAGGTGCGCAATCAGCGGCTGTTCCTTGGGGTCGTGCTTTTTCTCGTCGGCCATCAGGACGAACTCTTGGGCGTGCCGTCAGTCGATGGCGCTGCGGCTGGTTCGGAAACTGATGGGGTGGGGCGCGTTTCCGCGGGAGAAGGCGACGCTTCGTGCGGAGCTGCCTGAGCCGCAGATTCGGTACTCGCGACAGCTGACGGAGTTTCCGGAGGAAGCGGTGCAGCTCCGGTCGGTGAAGCGATCTGCGATTCCAGGTCGGCACTCTTGCGGAGTTCATCCGCGCTGTCGGCAATCGAATTGACCGTGCTCTGGATTTGCTGCTGCGTTTCCTTGAACCGCTCCATGATTTCTTCGTTGCGCAGCTGGCGGCGGATTTCGTCGGCGCCGATTTCCTTTTCGATTTCGGTTTTCAGCGAAGTGAAGGTGCGTTTCAACCGGCCGATCATCAGCGCCGTGGTGCGTACAGCCCCCGGCATTTTTTCCGGGCCGAGCACCACCAGCGAGACAACCCCGATCAAGGCGATTTCTGTAAAGGAGAAGTCAAACATGGCCGGTTACCGGCCGGGCATGGCGCCCGGCCAGGACAGAATTACTCAAGAGTTACTTGTTGCTGTCTACCTTGTCAGGCTTCACATCAACGGTGTGGCCGGCATTGGTGCCGGAGGTGAGCTTGTCCTGCTCTTCTTTCTGCGCAGCTTCCTTGCCTTCGTTCATGGCTTTTTTGAAGCCATGGATGGCGCCACCCAGATCTTCGCCGAAATTCTTCAGGTTCTTGGTGCCGAACACCACCACTACGACGAAGGCCAGAATCAGCAAATGCCAGATATGCAATCCGCCCAACATAAGTCACCTCGCTTCAGGCCGACGGTCGGTCGGCCAAATTCATATGAATGCCTATTGTATCAGCCGCGGGCGGCTTTTTCCGCCAATCCGGACATGCCAAACCGGCGTTCCAGCTCGGCCAGCACCTCGGACGGGGTGCAATCGAGCTGCGCCAGCATTACCAGGCTGTGGAACCAGAGATCGGCGGTTTCGTAGATCAGCTTGTCGCGGGAGGCTCCGTGCTCCACATCGCGGGCTGCCAGGATGGTTTCC
>DATJXP010000189.1:0-5396 GCA_035500035.1 Candidatus Acidiferrum sp.
AAGTCGGCTTATGCCACGCTTGCTGCCAATTCGCCCAATGCCTCCGACCCGAACAGCCCCATGGCCCAGCTCGGCAAGGCATTGGCGGCCGGCGACATGAACGCGGCGCAGCAGGCATTCGCGGCTGCCGGCGCGCACCACCACCATCACCACGGCGCGGGTAATACCGCGTCCGGCACTGCCAGCACTACCGCTGCCGCGAATCCGCCGCTGGCGACTTCCGGTACCTTGGGCACCACCGTCAACGCAGTGGCGTAATCCGCGCCGCGCGCTTTGACCGCTACAGTCAGAACGCAGAAGGGCCGCTCGCACGAGTGGCCCTTTTGTTTTTCCGCACCTGAAAATGTCGAACACCGTAACCGGTAACGAAGGAGTCGGGGTTCATTCCGTGAACCCCTCCTGCCAGGGGGACTGCTCGTACTCGTTATCGACTAAAACTCATCCCACTTGTCGGCCTTGACGCTGCTGCTGACCACCGTCAGCGCGGGCTTGCCGCTCATGGCGCTGCGCGGCGGCAGTTTGCGTGCGGGCTTCGCCGCCGGTGATTTGGCCAGCGCCGGTCTCGCCGGTGCTAGACGAGGCGAGGAACTGCGCGCGGTCGATTCGATCATCCTGCCGGCGGCACGGGTGCCGTCGGTTTTGAAGAACTGCATCAGGTCGCGCAGATTGGTGGATTGTTCGGCCATCGATTCGCTGGCGGCCGCGGCTTCTTCCACCATCGCGGCGTTCTGCTGCGTCATTTCGTCGAGCTGGCCGATGGCCTTGCTGACTTCCATGAAGCCGCCCATCTGGTCGGCGGTGGCGGCGGAAATTTCGGAAATGATCGCGCCCACCTTGCTGATCGAATCGACGATGTCGCGCAGCGTCGTGCCGGAATCGTTGACCAGCCTGGTACCGTGGTTGACCTTGTCCACCGTATCGTTGATCAGCAACTTGATTTCCTGCGCGGCGGTGGCGCTGCGGCCGGCCAGTGCGCGCACTTCGTTGGCGACGACGGCAAAGCCCTTGCCCTGGTCGCCGGCACGCGCGGCTTCCACCGACGCGTTGAGCGCCAGCAGATTGGTCTGGAACGCGATGCCGTCGATGACGGAAATGATGTCGGCGATCTTCTTGCTGGCGGCGTCGATCTCGCCCATGGCCTGCACCGCCCGCTCGACGATCTCGCCGCCCTTGCGCGCTTCGACCGTGGCCGACTGCGCCAACTGGTTGGCGTTGCCGGCGTTGGCGGTGTTTTCTTCCGCCTTTGAGGTGAGTCCGACCAGCGTGCTGGTGGTTTCTTCCAGCGCCGCTGCCTGTTCCTGCGTGCGATCGTTCAGGTTCTGGTTGCCGGACGAAATCTCCGACGCCGAGCCGTTGATGTTGACCGACGACTGCACGATCTTGCCGACCATGTCGACCAGGTTGCTCACCGACTGGTTGACCGCATCGCTCAGCACGGCGAAGTCGCCGGCGTATTGGCCGTTCATACGACGCGTGAGATCGCCGCTGGCGAAACCGGTGATGACGGCTTTGACTTCGGACACCGGCCTGGCGACGGCATCGAGCGTGTTGTTCATGCCTTCGACGATGACGCGATAGTCGCCCCAGTGCGTGCTGACATCGACCCGCTGATCGAGCTTGCCGCGACTGGCGGCGTCCACCAGCATGCGGGTATCGCGGATCAGCGCCTTCAATACCTTGCTGCAAGTATTGAGGTTGTGGCGGATGTCGTTGAACTCGCCCTTGTATTCCACCGCGATCGGCTCCGGTATCTGGCCTTCGGCGATCTGCTTCAACTGCGATGCGGCATTGCGCAGCGGCACCGTCAGCGCGTCCAGCATGCGGTTGACCGACTCCGACAGCACGCGGGTGAAGCCGTGGAAGCGGTCAGCGTCGAGGCGGGTGTCGAGTCGGCCGTCGATGGCGTCTTGCAGAACGGATTCGATCTGACGCTCCGCCTCGCGCTGTTCGGTGAGGTCACGCCACTCGCAGACGATGCCGAGGCGCTGGCCCTGGTCGTCGGTGACGGCGGTGGAGTTGACCTGGAAAGTCAGGCCGCCCAATGCGATTTCGTCCTGGCGCGGCGATACGAGGTTTTGCAATGCGCGCGCAGCAGCGGCATCGGGAAACATTTGCGCCAGCGGACCGCCGACCACGCGCTGGCTGTTGAATGCCGGCAACGTGCGGCGGATCGCCGCTTCGTGTTGCGCAAACAGGCGGGACGCACTGGGATTCACGTAGATCACTTGCAGCGAAGCATCGGTCAGCACCACGTTGGTGGCCGACGCATTGAGCGCTTGTTGCACGCGGAACGCCGACTCGGCGCGCGCCATTTCGCCGGCACGGCGTTCGGCGAGATCGTCGAGCACGCCGTTGAAGGCCGTCTCGATGCGGCGGAATTCGCCGTTGAAACCGGACAGGCGTTGCAGGTTGCCGTCGTTGGAGCGGATCGCTTCGATGGCGCGGTGCAGCAAGCGCAGCGGCTTGAGAATGCCGATCAGGATCAGCGCACTGCCGACCAGGCACAGCAGCAACGAAACACCGAGTATCCAGTTCATGCGGCTGACCGAAGTTTCGCCGAGCGCGGCAGCTTCGACCAGCGTGTCGCTCATCATGCGTTCCAGCACGGAGGTGATCTTGTCCATGCCGTCCTGGATACCGGCATGTTCTTCGGTGAACTCCTTGAACGCGGCATAGGCCTTGTCGAGATCGGTACCGCCGAGCGCGATGATCTTTCTGCCGTCGTCAACCAGCTTTTGCGCCTTCGGCGTGAAGTCGGCAGCCACCTTGATCATCTCGGCATCCTTGATGCCGGAGGCGGCGCCGTTCTTGGTGAGAAAATTGTCGGCGTGTTGGTCGTACAGCGTTCTCGCCTGCTCGAACTGGGCCTTGTCTTTCAGTCGCAACGAATCGAGTGCTTGCTGCACGTCGCTGCGTAGCGCGTCGTGGTACATGTCGGAGTCGAGATGATCCTTGATCGCCGATTGGCGGGTGTCGAGGTCAAACAGTTTGTTGCCCTCGCTCACCATGTTGCGATAACCGGTAAGTCCGACGACCAGCAACGTAAGGGTGAAACCACCGACCAGCAGCAACAGCTGCAACTTGACTGTCAGCGAACGCATGAGGGCTCCTGTTATTGTTGGCGACGGGGCTTCCCTCAATAACGACAACAAAACCCCCATACTTTAAGACGAATTGGGCAGAGGGCTCAGTTGATCGAGGGCATCTGGCTCAGCTGCTGGCGGATCAACTCGAGGTTGCGCGGATCGGCCTGGCCTTCCTTGTTGTCGAGATTGGCGATGATGACGATGACGACGCGGCGATTGCGGGCGCGGCCGGATTCGGTGTCGTTGCTGGCAATCGGTTTCTGCGAGCCGAAGCCGACCGATGCCATGCGCTCAGTGGCGATGCCGTCTTGCGCGAACAGTCTTACCACGGCGCCGGCGCGCGCCGATGACAGCTCCCAGTTCGACGGATACAACTGGCTGACGATGGGCTTGTTGTCGGTATGGCCTTCGACATGGATCGGGTTCGGATGCTGGGCCAGCACCCTGGCCAGTTGCCTGAGGATCACCTCGGCATCGATCGACGGCTGTGCACTGCCGGAACCGAACAGGAAGTTGGAATTCAGCTCCACTTCCAGCCACAGCTTTTCCTGCTTGACGTTGACGAGGTTCTGGTCGATCAGCTTGCCGAGCGACGCTTTCACTTCCTGCTTGATCTCGTCCACCTGCTCCGCCGCCGCGTCCATCGCCCAGTCGTCTTCGTCGACCTTCAGGTTGCGCAGCTCGTTGCGTTCCGGATTGTTGGGGTTGGGATAGATCTTTTCGTCCATGATTGCCGGATTGAACGGAATCGGCCGCGGCACCGCCATCACGGTCGGGATCGCCGAATGCGGCGAGCGCGCCAGCTCGCCGACCTGCACCGGCTGCATCGTGCGCGACGACGAACGGAACGCCGCCACCAGCGAGTCCGACAGCACGCGGTACTTGCCTTCGTTGACGGAGGAAATCGAGTACATGACCACGAAGAACGCGAACAGCAGCGTGATGAAGTCGGCGTACGACACCAGCCAGCGCTCGTGGTTTTCGTGTTCTTCGTGTTTGTGCTTCTTGGCCATTGCCGCCGCTCCGGATTACAAGTAACCCTGCAGCTTGCTTTCGATGTTGCGCGGGTTTTCGCCCTGGGCGATGCACACCAGGCCGTCCATGATCATCTCGCGATACTTGCTCTGGCTGTTGGCGATGCTCTTCAGTTTGCTGGCGGCCGGCAGGAACAACAGGTTGGCCATGCCGACGCCATAGACGGTGGCGACGAATGCCACCGCGATGCCGGAACCCAACGACGAGGGATCGGCCAGGTTGTTCATCACGTGGATCAGGCCCATGACGGCGCCGATGATGCCGATGCACGGCGCGTAACCGCCGAAACCTTCGAACACCTTGGCGGCTTGCAGTTCGCGCTGTTCGGTGTGATGCAGTTCGACTTCGAGGATGTTGCGGATCAGTTCGGGTTCGCCGCCGTCGGCCAGCATCTGCAGGCCGGTTTTGGCGAACGGTTCCTTCTGTTCTTCGGCAATGGACTGCAGGCTGAGCAGCCCTTCCTTGCGGGCGAGGTTGCCCCACTCCACGATCTTGCTGATCATGGTTTTGTAATCGACCGAAGGCGGCGTGAACAGCCAGCGCAGCCGTTTGAGCGCCAGCGTGAAAATCTTCAGGGGAGTCTGGACCATCACCGCGCCGAGCGTACCGCCGAACACGATGACGAAGGCCGTGAGGATCATCAGCGATTCGGTGTGGCCACCTTCCATCAGGTTGCCGCC
This sequence comes from Candidatus Acidiferrum sp., assembly GCA_035500035.1. GTDB lineage: Bacteria > Pseudomonadota > Gammaproteobacteria > Pseudomonadales > Pseudohongiellaceae > CAILUG01. Next base: position 4,802 of record DATJXP010000189.1, read on the forward strand.
GAGAATGGCGCCAAGCCCGACTACGATGCCAATGATTGTCATGATGTCCATGCGGCCTTTACCCTACCCCGGCCCGCAGGACATGCGGGCATCAATAATCGCGTTTTTCGCCTTCAATCCACTCCCGCATGCGGGCGCGCATGCGAGCGATCGCCTGGCTGTGGATCTGGCACACCCGCGACTCGGTGACGTCGAGCACGGCGCCGATCTCGCGCAGGTTCAGTTCCTTTTCGTAATAGAGGCCGATCACCATCTTTTCCTGCTGGGGCAGCGAAGATATGACCTCCGTCAGTTTCTTCTTAACGGCAGAATCGTAGATTTCATTAAACGGAATTTCGTCATCCCCGCCCGGGTCGATGTCGTTTTCCTCATCGTCGAGACTGAACACCGTCGAACCGCTCACCATCTCCAGCGTTTCGAAGTATTCCTCCATCGATTCTTCCATCTCCTCGGCGATCTCGCGGTCAGTGGCGGCACGGCCCAGGCGGGCTTCGACCGCGCGGATGGCTTCCGACAGCTTGCGGCACTTCTGCTGCACCGAGCGGGGCAGCCAGCTGTGGCGGCGCAGCTCGTCGATGATGGCGCCGCGGATGCG
>DATJXP010000190.1:0-6709 GCA_035500035.1 Candidatus Acidiferrum sp.
CATCGCGTAGATCGGATCGGCGGCGACGCCGATGACGTTGATCGACGTATCTTCCGCCAGCTTGGCGGCCAGTACCTGCCGCAGCACCGCGGAGTCATCGACGATTAGTACATTGATCCTTGGCATGGCAGGTATCCGTAAAGTCGCGTCAGGGTTTCTGGTAAACCGACGGCGCCACCATCTTCAGCGCGTCGCTGACGCCATTGAGGGTTTCGCTGTGGCCGGTCAGCAGGTAGCCGCCCGGCTTCAGGCTCTCCTGCAAGCGCGCCACTACGTCGCGCTTCGTGTCGAGATTGAAATAGATCATCACGTTGCGCAAAAAAATGACGTCGAACCTGCCGATGGCCGGAGTGGCATCCAGCAGGTTGCCGTGGAAGAACCGGATGTGCCGGCGCAGCGAGTCGTCGATCGCGAACATGCCTTGCTTGCTGCCGACGCCCCGCAGGCAGAACCGCGCCAGGTAGTCGGCGGGGATCTTGCTGGCTTGATCGATCGGGTACAGGCCGGCCTTGGCGGTTTCGATCACGCGCGTGCTGATGTCGGAACCGACTATTTCCCAAGGCCTGCCGTCGAGTACGTCTTCCAGCACCATGGCGATCGAATAGGCTTCCTGGCCGTTGGAACAGGCAGCGCTCCAGACCCGCAGCGGTTGGTTGCCGCGGTGCGCGGCGGCGATGCGGTTCAGCAGCGCAAAGTGCGGATCTTCGCGGAAAAAATAGGTTTCGTTGGTGGTCAACAGATCCACCGCGGTTTGCAGTTCGTCCGGGTAGGCATCGTCGTTGAGCAGGCCGAGATACTCGGTGAACGAATTGAGCCCGTATTCGTCGAGCCGGCGCGTGAGCCGGCTGACGACCAGGGTCTTCTTCGCGTCGCCGAGACTGATGCCGGCTTGCTCGAAGATCATCTTGCGAACGCGGGCGTACTCGACATCGGTGATGTCGCCGCCCTTGCAGGATTGAGGTTGCATATCAGGCCGCGACGTCGTTGCCGGTCAGTTGCACCATCGACGCCAGTTCCTCAATCGACAGCACCTTCTCGACGTTGAGGATCACCACGAACTTGTCGGCGATCTTGCCGAGGCCGGCGATGAAGTCCTGGCGCAGGTTGGCGCCGAACTGCGGCGCGCGTTCGATCTGGCTGGCGGCGATGCCCAGCACTTCCAGCACCGAATCCACCACGACGCCCATCACTTCGCGGCGCCCGTCGCCCGGCAGCGTGACTTCGAAGATCACGATGCAAGTGCGTTTGCCGACCGGCGAGCTGTCGCGGCCGAGCCTTACCTGCAAGTCGATCACCGGCACCACCTGGCCGCGCAGGTTGATGACGCCGCGCACGAAGCCCGGCACCATCGGCACCGGCGTGATCTGGCCGTACTCGATGATCTCCTTGATGCTGCTGATGCTGATGGCAAACATCTCGCGTGCCAGCAGGAAGGTCAGGTACTGGCCCTCGGCTTCGTCAACGGCAGCAGGCTTCGCCGCCTTTTGCTCCATTCGTACGAGATTGTTCATGATCACACCTGGAAGCGGACGAATTCGGAGTCATTACCCAGGGTGAAGGCCGGTTTTTCCGCACGGGCGGCCTTGGCTGCCGTGGCACGTACAGGCTTGGCCTTGACCGCCTGCGTTTCCATGTGACCGACGCGGAAGAACGCCACCAACTGCTTGAGCTGCTCGGACTGCGAGCTCATCTCTTCGGCGGTGGCCGCCAGCTCTTCGGACGCCGATGCGTTCTGCTGCGTGATCTTGTTCATCTGCGCCATCGCCGTGTTCACCTGGCGCAGGCCGGTGGATTGTTCGTTCGATGCGGCGGAAATTTCCTGCACCAGGTCGGAGGTCTTGTTGATGGCCGGCAGCATTTCGTCGAGCAGTTTGCCGGCACGTTCGGCCAGGCCGACGCTGTTGCTGGCCACTTCGCCGATTTCCTGCGCGGCCACCTGGCTGCGTTCGGCCAGCTTGCGCACTTCGGCGGCGACGACGGCAAACCCCTTGCCGTGTTCGCCGGCGCGGGCGGCTTCGATGGCGGCGTTGAGCGCCAGCAGGTTGGTCTGGTAGGCGATGTCGTCGATGATGCCGATCTTGTCGGCGATCTGTTTCATGGCCTGCACGGTTTCCTTGACGGCGACGCCGCCTTCATTGGCCTTGGTCGACGCCTGGGCCGACATGCCGTCGGTGACCTTGGCATTCTCGGCGTTCTGCACGACGGAGGCGGACATCTGTTCGACCGACGCGCTGGTCTCTTCGACGTTGGACGCCTGCTCGGTGGTGGACTGGCTCACCATCTGCGCCGTGCTGGACACCTGTTCCGAGGCCGACGAAATGTTGTCGGTGGCGCTGCGCACTTCGCTGATGATGTTGGAGAGTTTCTCGACCATGGTCTTGAACGCGAACAGCATGCTGCTGTCGTCGCCGTTGGCCAGCTTGATGTCGACCGTCATGTCGCCTTCGGCCACTCTCGCCACGATGCCGGTCACGTAATTGGGTTCGCCGCCCAGTTGCCGCAGCGTGCTGCGCATGATGAACAGACCGACCACGATCAGCAGTACCAGCGAACCGCCGGCGATCGACGTCATCAACGTGGCTGCCAGGCTGGCGGTGGCCTTCGCCGACGCCACTGCTTCGTTCGCTCCCTGGTTGTTGATTTCGATGATCTTGTTCAGCAGGCCGTCCGATTCTTCGAAGATCGGCTCCGCCTGGTTCATCATGTCGAAGAAGTCGCCGAATTTGCGCGCTTTCTCGTCGGCCGTGCTCGACAGGCCTATCGCGGTGATGGTGGCGGTGATCTTGTCGAAGCTGGCGCGGTATTTTTCTTCGGCTGCGTTGTATTGCTTCCACATCGCCGCTTCTTCCGCGGTCTGCGGCAGCGGGGCGTAGACGTCGTAGCCTTCCTGGTAGGTTTTCCACAGATCATTGACGGTGTCGACCGTGGCGATGATCAGGTCCTGCGCCTTGGGATCGTTCTGGTAGAACGCGACGCGACGCGCGGCGGACTGCGCCTTGGTGCGGCCGTTGCGCATCTTGGTCAGCCCGACGATCGACGGCATGTTGTTGAAGCCGATCTCCTGCAGGTTGTCGCCGGTGCGGGCGATGCCGAAATGGCCGATCAGGCTGGCCGATAGCAGGGCCAGTATCGCGATCGCCATAAAGGCGATCAGTTTCGCTTTCACTGTCAAGTTCTTCATGATGTTTCTCCTGTTTCCTCCTGGAGGGAATTGGGTGCTGTGGATGTCGGGTAGGTCAGTCAATGCAGAACTGCTGGTCTTGAAGTGCCGGGTGTCCTCGCATCTTCACGATGGATCGCCCGCTGGATCAGCGCCGGCGCGTCGAGGATCAACGCCACTTCGCCGCTGCCGAGTATGGTGGAACCGCTGATGCCGCTGAGCTGATCCAGCAACGACCCCATCGGCTTGATGACGGTCTGGAATTCGCCGATCAGCTCGTCGACGACCAGGCCGGCCTTGTGGCTGCCGTACTTGATCACGACGATGTTTTCGCGTTTGCCGTTCTGCGCGCCGTAGCTGAAGTACTCGCCAAGCCGGATGAACGGCAGCGCTTCGCCGCGCAGATTGAGATAGGTCTTGTCGGGGCCGCCCATGCTGCGGTCGTCGATTTCGAGGCATTCCTCGACGATGTCGAGCGGCACCACGTACGAGCAGCCGCCGACTTTCATCATGAAGCCGTCGATGATGGCGAGCGTCAGCGGCAAGCGGATGCGCATGGTAGTGCCGACATTCAGCGTGCTGAGGATTTCGATGCTGCCGCGCAGCGCTTCGATGTTGCGGCGCACCACGTCCATGCCGACGCCGCGGCCGGAAATGTTGCTGACCTTGTCGGCGGTGGAAAAGCCGGGTTCGAAAATCAACTGGTGGATCTGGTGTTCCCCCAACTCCGCGTCGGGCTTGACCAGGCCCTGGCTGATGGCCTTGGCAAGTATTTTTGCCGTGTTCAGCCCGCCGCCGTCGTCGGACACTTCGATCACGATGCTGCCGGATTCGTGGAAGGCGTTGAGCATCAGCAGTCCGGTTTCGCTCTTGCCGCGTTCGGCGCGCAGCGCAGGCGCCTCGATGCCGTGATCGATCGAGTTGCGCACCAGGTGCATCAACGGATCGCTGATCTTCTCGACTACGGTCTTGTCGAGTTCGGTGTCGCCGCCCTGGATGACCAGTTCGATGCTCTTGCCGAGTTCCTTCGACACGTCGCGCACCACGCGCTGGAAACGGTTGAAGGTGTCGCCGATCTGCACCATGCGCAGGTTGAGCGCGCTTTCGCGCACTGCTTCGATCAACCGCATCATGTTGGCGGTGGATTCGCGCAGGTTGTTGCCGGCATGGACCGCCTTGGAGTCGGTTTCCACGCTGGCGCCGGCGATCACCAGTTCGCCGATCAGGTTGATCAGGTGATCGAGCTTGCCGGCATCGACGCGTATGGTCTGCGCCTTCTGCTCGACGTTGTTCTTGCCCTGCATCTGCTTGTTGAGCGCGGCGATCACCACGTCGGGACTGGCGAGACCGCCTTCCACCACCAGTTCGCCGAGCTTTTTGCGCTCGCCTTCGTCGGCGCCGGTGCCGTACTGCATCGACAGCAGCAGGTCGAGCTCGCGCCGGGTGAGCGTGCCGCAACGCACGAGGATTTCGCCGAGTTTCAGTTCGTCGCTGGTGAAGCCCTCGATCAGCTTGATGTAGTCGGCCACTTTCGCGTGCGGCGGCATGATCGCCAGCTTGCAATCGTGCTGCACGAACTCGAATACTTTTTCGATGGTTTCCTTCGAGGCGTCGCTCTGGAAATTGATTTCGAAACCGAGGTAGCAGGTTTCCGGATCCATTTCGGCGGCGGGCGGCACCGCTTGCGTCAGCGTTTCGAGGTGGCGGATGGTGCCGATGGTGCCGAGGTAGCGGATGAACGACAGCGGGTCCATGCCGTCGCGCAGCACGTCGGGTCCGAAATGCACCGACAGGTGCCAGTTGGCGGTGGCGACGGTATCGTCGCCGTTGTCGATGCGCTTGACGGTGTCGGCGGCGGGGGCGACCGGTACCGGAATCCCGGCGGCGGTCGTACCGCCACCGGTGCCGGTCAATGCCAGCAGTTTGTCCATCAGGTGCTTGCGCACGAGCGTATCGTCCGCCTGCTCGTTGATGGTGCCGCTGGCGATGGACCCCATGAGCCGGCCGATGCAGTCCTTGCACTGCAGCATCAACCCGACGAGGTCGTCGTCGAAGTCGCGACGGCCCGCCCTGGCATCGTTGAGTATGGTTTCCACGTGATGGGTGAACTCGACCAGCACATCGAGTCCGAACAGGCCGGCCGAACCCTTGATGGTGTGGGCGGCGCGGAAAATCGAATTGACCGCTTCCTGGTTGTCGCTGCCGGTGACGATGTTCAACAGGCAGTTTTCCATTTCCTGCAAGAGATCGGCGCTCTCCACCAGGAAGGTTTGCATGGCGATGTCCATGTTCATGGCTGCTCGCTGCCTCCCTTGGCGCTGGATGGAATGAAAACGTGATCGCCGAAGAAGCCGGACAGGTTGGCGAGATCGATCACTTCGATCACGGCCGGGCTGTGGCCGATGACGCTGAGCGGTTTGCCGCGGAGCAACGCTTCTTTCTTGGCCATGACCAGCAATTGCAGGCCGGCGGTGTCGAGCAGGCTGACTTTCGACAGATCGAGTTCGGCGATGTCGGCTTCGTCCAGTACGCGCAGCAAGTGCGGCTTGTGCTCGGCCGCCGTGTAGATGCTCAGCTCTCCTTCCGGAGCGAAACGGACTGCCTGGCCAGTGGTGGTATTCATCGCGGCGGGTTCCTTACGGCAGCACCAGCTTGGAAACCGCCATCAGCAGCTCTTCCGGCCGGAACGGCTTGACCATCCACGCCTTGGCGCCGGCGGCCTTGCCGGCGGCCTTCATGTCGTCGCCGCTTTCGGTGGTCAGCATGATGACGGGCGTGAAACGGTACGACGGCAATTTCTTCACTTCCTGCACGAAGCTCAGGCCGTCCATCACCGGCATGTTGACGTCGCTGACGATCAGGTTGACTTTCTGGCCGGTCAGCTTGCCGAGCGCGTCCTTGCCGTCGCGGCCTTCGATGACGTCATAGCCGGCGCCCTTGAGCGCGATGGACACCACCTGCCGCAGCGAAGCGGAGTCGTCGACGATCATGATGGTTTTGGCCATTGGGTTTGCTCCTGGAACTAGAAAAAGGTGAGGGAATCGGAACCGGCGGCCTTGCGCAGCCCCTTGGCGGGTTTGTCGTCGTGGTTCACGAATTCTTCCGTCGTGGCGTAGGTGTTCATCAGTTCCTGCATCAGCGCGGTCCAATCGATGGCGGCGAGTTGGCCGGTGGCGTTGAAATCGCGCTCGTACTGTTCGAGGTAGGACGGCAGCAGTTCGATGTTGTCGCGCACGTGGGTGAGGATCTGGCTGACGCGGTCCTGGAACTGCAACTGCACCAGCGATTCGGCGATGTCGCGCTTGATGTCGCGGGTCGAGGCGCGCAGCGTTTCGGCGGAGTCCTCGAGATAACCGGTCAGGTGGCGGAAGTCGCCCAGCACGCCGCCGATGTCCTGCTTGGCCGATTCCACCCGCGCGGAGTCTTCGACCGAAAACGTTTCGGCCTGCTCGAAGGTGCCGGCGATGGCGCCGCCGATGATCTGGATGGTTTCGCGGATGCGGCGGCCGGTTTCGCTCGATTGCTGCGACAGCGAACGGATCTGGCTGG
>DATJXP010000191.1:0-15071 GCA_035500035.1 Candidatus Acidiferrum sp.
CTCGCTGGAAGACCGGCTGGTGAAGCACTTCATCCGCGCGCAGGAAAAAGGCGACGACTTTCCGCGCGGCGTGCCGGTGACGACGGCGATGCTGAAACGGACTTTGCGCAGTATCGGCAAGCCGGTGCAGGGCGCTGTAGAAGATGCAGATGACAACGTCAGGGCACGCAGTGCCGTGATGCGAGTGGCGGAAAAACTGCCGGACAAGGTGGCATAGATGGCGGTGTTGGCAAAAGCGGCGCAGTGGTTGGACAACCAGCAGTCGCAGATCAGGCAGTGGCACTGGGTGGCATTGCTGGTGTTGCTGACTTCGATTATCGCCACCGCGTTGGGCGTGGAGTTCTCGACCCACACCACGCGCCATCTGTTGAACAACCTGCAGCAGTTGGTGCAGCAGCAGAACGAGCTGCAGGTGGAGTGGGGCCAGCTCTTGCTGGAGCAAAGCAGTCTGGTGGCGCAGGGCCAGGTGGAAGAAATCGCAATCGGTCAGTTGGGCATGGAAGTTCCGGCGATGGATAAGGTAGTGGTGTTTACGGGTGACTAGAACAGCCAGAGGCAATCAGCAGCCCTTGTGGAGACTGATATTCGTCTTCACGGTGATTGTCACACTGCTAATCGTGATCGGCTGGAAGCTGGCGGACCTGCAGGTGCTCAACAACGACGTACTCCAGCGCGAAGGCGATGCCCGCACCCTGCGCAAGGAAGAGATCGTCGCCACCCGCGGCAACATCGTCGACCGCAACGGCGAACCGCTGGCGATCAGCACGCCGGTGCAGACCGTCTGGATCAATCCCAAGGAAGCGCAAAGTGCCGACCAGGGCCGCCAACTGGCCGACATGTTCGCCAGTCTCGGTCTCGATGCCGATGGCTGGCAGCACAAGCTGGCCGACAAGGCCAACACCGAATTCATGTACGTGAAGCGCCGCCTGCCGCCGCCGGAAGTGAAGTCCGTACTGGACCGCAAGCTGTAGGGTGTTTACACGCTCGAGGAATACAAGCGCTACTACCCGATGGGCGAAGCGGCGGTGCACCTGGTCGGCCTCACCAACAACGACGAGATCGGGCAGGAAGGTCTCGAACTCGCCTACGAAGATTGGCTGAAAGGCTCGTCGGGCTATCGTCAGGTAATCAAGGATCGCATGGGGCGTCTCGTGCGCGACATGGGCGTGGTGACCACTGCCGTACCCGGCAACGACCTCGTGCTCAGCATCGATTCGCGCTTGCAGTACATCGCGTACAAGGCGTTGAAGGAAGCGGTTGCGATGGATCACGCCAAGTCCGGTGCCGCCACGGTACTGGATGCGCGCACCGGCGAAGTGTTGGCGATGGTGAGCGTGCCCTCATGGAATCCCAACAACCGTTCCAGTCGCAACGAGGACGGACTGGTCAATCGTCCGCTGGTCGATCTGATGGAGCCCGGCTCCACGGCCAAACCTTTTACCATCACTGCCGCGCTGGAAAGCGGCAAGTTCGATGTCAACAGCGTGATCGACACCAGCCCTTACACGATCAACGGCAAACTGCTGAAGGATCCGGTCAATTACGGGCCTTCGACGATGGCGCGCATCATCGCCAAGTCCAGCAACGTCGGTGCCAGCAAGATCGGGCTGGAAATCGGCTATCAGCCCATTGTCGACGTGCTGAAACGCGTAGGCTATGGCGCAAACATCGGCACCGGTTTCCCGGGCGAAGTCGGCGGCAGCGTGCCGGTCCATCCCGACTGGGGTCGCAGCTATACCGCCTCGATCTCCTATGGTTACGGCTTTCAGGTCAATCAACTGCAAATCGCACAGGCTTATGCGGTCTTTGCCAATCGCGGTATCCGCAAACCGGTGTCGTTGCTGAAGGTTGATGGTCCGGTCGAGGGACATCGCGTGATCGATGCGAAGGTAGCCAGCGATGTGGTCGAGATGCTCAAGGGCGTCGTCAGCAAGGAAATGGGCGGCACCAGCGTGAAGGCCAACATTCCTTCCTATCATGTGGCGGGCAAGAGCGGCACGACCTGGTTACATGTGCAAAACCAGGGTTATGACAATCACAATTTCATCGCGCATTTTGCCGGTATGGCACCTGTCGATGATCCACGCGTCGTCATCGTGGTATCGATCAAGCAACCAGAGCTCTCCGGTGGTCATGCCGCCGGCGGCGGTACCGTGTCGGCGCCGGTGTTCGCGCAGATCGCCAGCGCGGCAATGCGCATTTTCGATGTGCCGCCGGATGCGCCATTCAAGACCGTACCGCTGCCCAATCATCAGCAAGTCCCGGTAGAGCCGGAAGCGGATGAGTCCGAGCCACCGGTAATCCTGTCGGGGCCGGATCTGGTCACCGATGCCGGCAGCGGCACCGGAGCGCAGCGATGATGACGACATCGACCAGCGCCGTGCGGCTGTCCTCCGTGCTGAAAGGCATCTATCCGCTCGACGATACCTGGGATCGCGAACTCGGCGGCATTACGCTCGATTCGCGCCGCGTCGAGAAAGGCACCCTGTTCATGGCGTGCAAGGGCGCGCATCACGACGGGCGGCAGTTCGTCGATCAGGCCATCGCCAACGGTGCGGCTGCCATCCTGGTGGAGGCCGACGATGCCGATTGGAATTTCGAACACGAGCGTGCCGGTGTGCCGGTACTGCCCATCATCAATCTGCACGAACAAATGGCGCAGCTTGCTGCGCGTTTTTACGGCGAGCCGGGCCGTACGATGCGCCTCATCGGCGTGACCGGCACCAATGGCAAGACCACCACCACGCAACTGCTCGCTGCCGCGCTGTCGGCTGCCGGTTATCGCTGCGGCGTGATCGGCACGCTCGGCAACGGCATGAGTGGTGCGGCGTTGGCCGACAACGGCGACGGTCCCGGCACGACGCCCGATGCGGTGGCGATGCAGCGCATACTGGCGACATTGCAAGCGCAGCGGGCCGACAACGTCGTGATGGAAGTATCGTCGCATGCGCTCGATCAGCGGCGCGTGCTGGTCGATGACTACACCATTGCCGTGTTCACCAACCTGTCGCGCGATCATCTCGATTATCACGGCGACATGGAAACCTACGGCAGCGCGAAGCGCCGGCTGTTCCACGGTCGCGGCCTGCAACTGGCGATACTCAATTACGACGACGAGTACACCCGCGCCACCGAACGCGTACTGGGCGGCGAAGTGCGCTGTTTTACCTGGAGCGTCAACAATGCTGCAGCCGATGTGCACGCCACGAGCATTGCATTCCTGCCGCATGGCATCGAACTCGACGTGCACACGCCATGGGGTTCGTTCGCGCTGGCTTCACCGCTGCTGGGCTCGTTCAACGTCAGCAACCTGCTGGCGGTGCTGACGACGCTGCTTGCTTCCGAATCGCTGGAACAGGGTTTCGATCCGGCCAGGCTGGTGGCCATCACTGCGGCGCTCAAACCGGTGGTGGGCCGCATGCAATTGATCGAAGGTTATCCCGTCACCGCAGTGATCGATTACGCCCATACGCCGGACGGGCTCGCCAACGCGCTGCAAGCCGTGCGCGAACATTGCCGTGGCCGCCTGTGGTGCGTCGTGGGTTGCGGTGGCGAGCGCGATCGCGGCAAGCGGCCGCAGATGGCGGCGTTGACCGAAACCCATGCCGATGTCGTGGTGCTCACCGACGACAATCCGCGCGGCGAAGCTTCCACCGTCATCCTCGCCGACATGCAGGCCGGCCTGAAATCGCCGATGCGGGCACACGTCATCGCCGACCGCCGCCAGGCCATCGCGTTTGCGCTTGGGACCGCTGCGGCCGGCGATGTCGTGCTGATCGCCGGCAAGGGCCACGAGCAATACCAGGAAGTGAATGGCACGCGTCAACCGTTCAGCGATGCCGAGGTCGCCACCGGTGTGTTGCGCAGCCGCTTCGGCAACGGCAGGCAGGAGGTGCGGGCATGATCGAAGCCATGCGCCTCTCGCAATTGCAAGCGATCACCGGCGGCGAATTGCACGGCAGCGACGCAGCGTTCAGCGCCGTCAGCACCGACACCCGCAGCCTGCAGCCGGGCGATCTGTTCGTTGCGCTCAAAGGGCCGAACTTCAACGGCAATGCCTTCGTCGAAACCGCTGCCGCCAAACAAGCCGGTGCCGCCGTCGTCAGCGAGCAGGTGAACACGGCATTGCCGTATCTGCAGGTCGATGACACCCGCATCGCGCTCGGCCGTCTCGGCCGTCAAGTGCGGCGTCAGTCGCATGCCCGCATCATTGCGCTGACCGGCAGCCAGGGCAAAACCACGGTCAAGGAAATGACCACGGCCATCCTGCAGCAATGCGGTGCCGTACTCAGCACGCAGGGCAATCTGAACAACGACTACGGCGTGCCGTTGACGCTGCTGCGGCTGCAGCCGGAACACGAATTTGCCGTCATCGAGATGGGCGCCAACGCGCCGGGCGAAATCGCCTACACCACCGCGCTGGCGGAACCGGACGTGGCGCACATCACCTGCGTCGCGCCGACCCATGTCGAAGGTTTCGGTTCGCTCGACGGCGTGGCCACCGCCAAATCCGAAATCTGGCAGGGCCTGCGCGAAGAAGGCGTGGCAGTGCTGAATCTCGACGACGGCAACATCATGCGCAATTTCATGCCGCGGCCCGGACTGCGCGTGGTGACGGTGAGCGCCAGCGGCAAGGCGTTGGCCGACTATCGCATCGAACAACTGCAAGACCGCGGTCTGGCCGGTACCGCGTTCGAACTGCAGGCGCCGCAAGGCAATGCGAGCATCGAGCTGGCACTGCCGGGTCGGCACAACGCCGCCAACGCACTGGCCGCCGCCGCGCTGGCGCTTGAAGCCGGCGCCACGCTCGATCACGTCAAGCGCGGCTTGCAGGCGATGCACAGCGTCAAGGGTCGCCTCGTGGTCAAGCACGGTTTGCGGCAGGCGGTGATTCTCGACGACACCTACAACGCCAGTCCGGCGTCGTTCAAGGCTGCCATCGACGTGCTGGCCGGCCAGCGCGGCATCCGTTTCGTCGCTGCCGGCGACATGGGCGAGCTCGGCCCGTTGAAGGTGGAAGGTCACCGCGAAGTCGGCGCCTACGCGAAAGCGGCCGGCATCGAACATTTCTATGCCACCGGCCCGCTGATGCAGCAGGCGGTCGATGCGTTCGGCGTCGGTGCGGTACACGCACCCGACTGGAACGCGCTCGGCAAATTGTTGCAACCGCTGCTGCGGCAATCGGTAAGCGTGTTGGTAAAAGGATCGCGCAGTGCCGGTATGGAGCGCGTCGTCGACATGCTGGTGGATAAAGAGGGCTGAACGATGCTGCTGTGGCTTACCCATTATCTCGAACGCTTCAACAGTAACTTCCAGGTATTCCAGTACCTGACGGTGCGCGGCATCCTCGGCGTGCTGACCGCGTTGGGGCTGTCGCTGTTGATAGGCCCGACCGTGATCCGCCTGCTGACCAATCAGAAGATCGGCCAGGTCGTGCGCAACGACGGCCCGCAAACGCATCTCGGCAAGGCGGGTACGCCGACGATGGGCGGCGCGCTGATCCTGGTCAGTATCCTTGCCAGTTGTTTGCTGTGGTCGGATTTGAACAATCACTACGTATGGGTGGTTATGCTGGTGACGCTGAGTTTCGGTGCCATCGGCTGGGTCGACGATTACCGCAAGGTGTTCGAGCGCAATCCGAAAGGACTGCCGGCCAGATGGAAATATTTCTGGCAAAGCATCTTCGGAGGCGCCACTGCGATCTATCTGTACTCGGTGGCGGGTGCGCCGGCGGAAACGCAATTGTTCGTGCCGTTCTTCAAGCATGTCGCGCTGAGTCTCGGCCTGTTCTACGTCGTGCTGGGCTATCTGATGATCGTCGGCTTCAGCAATGCAGTGAACTTTACCGACGGTCTCGACGGCCTCGCCATTCTGCCGAGCGTGATGGTGGCTTCCGCGCTGGCGATCATTTGCTATCTCACCGGCAACAGTTCGTTCTCCGCCTATCTGAACATTCCGTACATTCCCGGCACCGGCGAACTCGTCGTGTACTGCGGTGCTCTGGCCGGCGCCGGTCTCGGCTTCCTGTGGTTCAACACTTATCCGGCGCAGATCTTCATGGGCGACGTCGGTGCGCTGGCGCTCGGTGCCGCGCTCGGCGTGATCGCGGTGATGGTGCGCAGCGAGATCGTGCTGTTGATCATGGGCGGCGTGTTCGTGATGGAAACCGCGTCGGTGATGATCCAGGTGGCGTCATTCAAATTGACCGGCAAGCGCGTCTTCCGCATGGCGCCGATCCATCACCACTTCGAACTGAAAGGCTGGCCGGAGCCGCGCGTGATCGTGCGGTTCTGGATCATCACCATCATCCTGGTCCTGATCGGACTGGCCACGCTGAAATTCCGGTGACGAAGACGATGCAACTGCACGCCAACACAACGCACGTCGTCGTCGGTCTGGGCAAGACCGGCGTTTCGTGCGCGCGCTGGCTGCGCAAGCAGGGCATCCGTTTTGCCGCCGTCGATACGCGCGCGCAGCCGCCCGGTTTCGACGGCTTTCGCAAAGAGTTCGCCGAGGTGCAGGTCGAATGCGGCGAGTTGCAGGCCGAAACGCTGCAACAGGCGAAGGTGCTGGTGATGAGCCCGGGCGTCGATCCGCGCGCAAGTGCCATCGGCAAGGCCGTCAGCAAGGGCGTGCGCCTCACGGGCGACGTCGATCTGTTCGCGCGTGCGGCGCAAGCGCCGCTGGTGGCGATCACCGGTTCCAATGCCAAGAGCACCGTCACCACGCTGGTGGGCGAGATGGCGAAGACCGCCGGCCGCAACGTCGCCGTGTGCGGCAACATCGGCACGCCGGTGCTCGATATGCTGGATGCGAAACACGAACTGTACGTGCTGGAACTGTCGAGCTTCCAGCTCGAAACCACGCACGAACTCGGTGCCAAGGTGGCGACGGTGCTGAACATGAGCCCCGATCACATGGATCGCTACGATTCGATGCAGGCCTATCACGCCGCCAAACACCGCATTTTCCAGGGCTGCGAGCAGATCGTCGTCAATCGCGACGATGCGCTGACGCGGCCGCTGGTGCCGTCGAACGTCAAGGTGGCCAGCTTCGGTCTCGCCAACGACGACAGTCGCGAATTCGCCGTCGTCACCCGCGACGGCAAGCCGCACCTGGCATGGAACCGCGAACCGCTACTACCGGTGGACGCATTGAAGATCGCCGGCCAGCACAATGTCGCCAACGCGTTGGCGTCGCTCGCGCTCGGCAAGGCGGCCGGCCTCGAGTTTGCGCCGATGCTGCAGACGTTGCGCAGTTTTGCCGGCCTGCCGCATCGCTGCCAGTGGGTGAGAACGCTGGGCGGCGTGCGTTGGTACAACGATTCCAAGGGCACCAACGTCGGCGCCAGTGTCGCTGCCATCGTCGGATTGGGCGCGAGCGGCAAGGTGATCCTGCTCGCCGGCGGCGTCGGCAAGGGCCAGGATTTTTCCGGGCTGGCGCCGGTGATGCGCCAGCACGGCAGTCGCGCCATCCTGTTCGGCGAAGACGCCGGCAAGATCGAAACGGTGTTGAAGCCCGTCGTCGCCGTCGATCGCGTCGATACGCTGGCGGCCGCCGTCGCCCGCGCTCGTGCAATGGCGAGCGAGAGCGAGCAAGTGCTGCTGTCGCCAGCCTGCGCCAGCTTCGACATGTTCGACAACTACGAGCATCGTGGCGACGCGTTCGCGCAACTGGTGAGGGCGCTGGCATGACGACGCTGACGATGCCGCATACCCTCAGTACCCGTCAGTACTACGGCGACCCGATCCTGATCATGCTGACCGCGCTGCTGCTGGCATTCGGCCTCGTGATGATGACGTCGGCGTCGATCGAAGTCGGCAACAGCGATTTCGGCGATCCGTTCTTCTACTTCAAGCGCCAGTTGGCATTCCTCGTCATCGGCCTCGGCCTGGCGGTGGCGATCATCCTGAACCCGATGCGGTTGTGGTACCGCAGCAGTGTATTGTTGTTGTTCATCTCGTACCTGCTGCTGGTATTGGTGCTGATCCCCGGCGTCGGTCGCAACGTCAATGGCGCAACGCGCTGGATAGCGTTGCCGGGCTTCTCGCTGCAACCGTCGGAAATCGCCAAGCTGCTGGTGGTGATGTTCACCGCGTGGTTTCTCAGCCGCCATCGCGAACTGGTGCAGTCGTCGCTGCGTGGCCTGGTGTATCCGGCGTTGTTGCTGGGGCCGGTGGTGGCGCTGCTGTTGCTCGAGCCGGATTTCGGCGCCACCGTGGTGCTGTGCCTCGCGGTGATGGGCATGATGTTTCTCGGCGGCATCAACCTGTTCTACATGTTGCTGGCCGGCAGCATTCTCGGCGGCGGCGCGGTGCTGGCCGTGGTGACTTCCGCCTATCGCATGCACCGCTTCAACACCTATATGCAAATGGTGGACAACCCGTTCGGCTCGGATGTGGTGTTCGGCGCGGGTTACCAGCTGGCGCAGTCGCTGATCGGCTTCGGTCGCGGCGGCTGGTTCGGCGTCGGCCTCGGCAACAGTATCCAGAAAATGTACTTCCTGCCGGAAGCGCACACCGACTTCGTGCTGGCCATCATCGCCGAAGAGTTGGGCCTTGCCGGCGTCATCGTTCTGCTGGTGCTGTTCTTTGCGTTCATCGCCCGCGCGCTGATGCTGGCGCGCCGCAACGAAACCAGCGGCCGTCTGTTCGCGGCCTACCTCGGCTACGGCATCAGCCTGCTGTTCCTCGGCCAGTTGGTGATCAACTCCGCCGTGAACGTCGGGCTGATGCCGACCAAGGGTCTGACGTTACCGTTCCTCAGCTACGGCGGTTCCAGCCTGATCATGAGCATCGTGATGGTGGCGATCCTGCTGCGCATCGACATCGAACATCATTTGTATACCAACCAGCCACGCGCTGCCGGCCAGGTGCGCAATCCCGAGGTGCCGCGCTGATGAACGCCGCGTTGCATCCCACGATCCTGATCATGGCCGGCGGCACCGGCGGCCACGTGTTTCCGGCGCTCACCATCGCGCAGGAATTGCGCGCACAGGGCTCGCGCGTCGAGTGGCTGGGAACGCGTGCAGGCATCGAAGCGCGCGTGCTGGCCAACACCGGTATTCCGCTGCATTTCATCAGCGTCGCCGGTTTGCGCGGCAAGAGTCTCGTGCGCAAGCTGCTGGCACCGTTCACGTTGTTGTATGCCGTCGTGCAGGCACTGCTGTTGATCCGCCGCGTCAATCCCGATTGCGTACTCGGCATGGGCGGTTATGTCACCGGCCCCGGCGGAGTCGCGGCGCGCCTGCTCGGCAAGACCTTGCTGATTCATGAACAGAACGCCGTAGCCGGTCTCGCCAACGCCATGTTGTTTCCGCTGGCGCAGAAAGCGCTCGAAGGTTTCTCCGGCGCCTTCGTGCGCAAGCTCGACGGTTCGATGTTGATGCGTGATCGTGTTGCTGCCGAGCAGAAGATCACCTGGGTCGGCAACCCTGTGCGCGCCGAAATTCTCGCCATCGCCACGCCGGAACAGCGGTTGTCCGGCCGCCATGGTCCGGTGCGCTTGCTGGTGGTGGGCGGCAGTCTTGGTGCCGCCGTGTTCAACGAACTGGTGCCGGCGGCGCTTGCGGGCCTGAACGAAGCCGAGCGTCCGCAAGTGCGGCATCAGTGTGGCCGCAGCAAACTCGACGCCACGTTGCAGGCTTATCGCAACGCGGGCCTGGCAACGACCGACGCACTGCAAGTCAGCGAGTTCATCGACGACATGGCCGCCGCCTACTCCTGGGCCGACGTGGTGCTGTGCCGCGCTGGCGCCAGCACGCTGGCCGAGATCGCGGCGATCGGCTTGCCGGCGATCCTGGTGCCGTATCCATTCGCGGCCGACGATCATCAACGCGCCAATGCCGAACAACTCGCCAACACCGGCGCCGCCAACGTGCTGCCGCAAGCCGGCTTGACCGCGGCAGTGCTGCGCGACGTGCTGCGGCGCTCGGTCGCCGATCGTCAACGGTTGTTGCAGCAAGCAGCGGCAGCCTTGAGAGCCGGCAAGCGCGATGCCGGTGCCGCCGTTGCGCGTTTGTGTCTGGAGGCCTGCCATGGCTGATGCCGTGCTCGCACCCAGTACCTATATTCCCGAGATGCGGCGCATCCGCAACATCCACTTCATCGGCATCGGTGGTGCCGGCATGAGCGGAATTGCCGAAGTGTTGCTGAACCAGGGTTACACGATCAGCGGTTCCGATCTCAGCGAATCCGCCACCACGCGGCGATTGCGCAGCCTCGGGGCCACGGCGCACATCGGTCATCGTGCCGACAATCTCGGCGCTGCCGATGTCGTCGTCGTGTCGAGTGCGGTGGACGGCAGCAATGCCGAGATCAAGGCGGCGATCGAACGCCGCATCCCGATCATCCGCCGCGCCGAGATGCTGGCCGAGCTGATGCGTTACCGCCATGCCATCGTCATCGCCGGCACCCACGGCAAGACCACGACCACCAGTCTCACTGCCTCCATCCTCGCGCAGGGCGGACTCGATCCGACCTATGTCATCGGCGGTTTGCTGACCAGTGCCGGCACCAACGCCAAGCTTGGTGCCAGCCGCTACATGGTGGCCGAAGCCGACGAAAGCGACGCGTCGTTCCTGCACTTGCTGCCGATGGTGGCCATCGTCACCAACATCGATGACGATCACATGGGCACCTACGACGGCGACTTCGAGAAATTGAAGCAGGCCTTCGTCGCCTTCCTGCACAACCTGCCGTTCTACGGGCTCGCGGTGCTGTGCATCGACGATCCGGTGGTGCGCGACATCCTGCCGAAAGTTTCGCGGCCGGTACTGACTTACGGTTTTGCGGCCGATGCCGACTTCCGCATCAGCGACGTGGTGCAGAAAGAGCGCACGACTGCATTCAAGCTGGCGCGCCCGGGTCACGCCGGAAAACTGCCGGTCACGATTCACATGCCGGGCTTGCACAACGTACTCAATGCCACGGCAGCAATCGCGGTGGCCACCGACGAAGGCATCGAGGATGCCGACATCCAGGCCGGCGTCGCCGGGTTCCAGGGCGTCGGTCGCCGCTTCGATGTGCAGCCGCCGCTCAAATGCAAGCGCGGCAGCGTGATGCTGGTCGACGATTACGGCCATCACCCGACCGAAGTCGCGGCCAACATCAAGGCCATCCGCGACGGTTGGCCGCACAAACGGCTGGTGATGATCTATCAACCGCATCGCTATACGCGTACGCATGATTTGTACGACGATTTCGTCAAGGTGCTGAACGAAGTCGATCTGCTGCTGATGCTCGACGTGTATTCCGCCGGCGAGAAGCCGATCAAAGGCGCCGACAGCAAGAGCCTGTGCCGCAGCATCCGCCAGCGCGGCAAGCTGGACCCGGTGTTGACGAAGCCGGAAGAAATCAAACAGGTGCTGAACGAACTGCTGCACGACGGCGACATTCTGGTCACCCAGGGCGCCGGCAACATCAACATGCTGTGCAAGCAGTTGGCGACGGAGGGCCTCGGCAATGACTGATCTGTGGCCGGCACAACGCTATGGGCGCGTGGCAGTGGTGATGGGCGGTACTTCGGCCGAGCGCGAGATTTCGCTGATCAGCGGCAAGGCCGTGCTCGACGGTCTGCTGCGTGCCGGCGTCAACGCCTATGGCATCGACGCCGATCACACGCTGCTCGAACAGTTGATGCACAACCGGCCCGACCGCGTGTTCATCATCCTGCACGGTCGCGACGGCGAAGACGGCAAGTTGCAGGGTGCGCTCGAATGGCTCGGCATCCCTTACACCGGCAGCGGCGTTCTGGCCTCGGCACTGGCGATGGACAAGGTACGCACCAAGCTGGTGTGGCAGCAGCTCGGCATCAGCACGCCGCCGTTCGTGCAACTGCATGCCGACAGCGACTTCGCCGACGTGTTGCGCCGGCTCGGGCCGTGCTTCGTCAAGCCGGTCAACGAGGGATCCAGCATCGGCATCGGCGGTGCCGATACCGTCGAGCAACTCGAAGCCGCCTTCGAGAACGCCGTTGCCTACGACGACGAAGTGCTGGCGGAAAGCTGGATCAAGGGGCGCGAGTACTCCGTGCCCGTGCTTGGTGACGACGTGTTGCCGGTGATCGAAATGCGCACGAACAACGCGTTCTACGACTACGAAGCCAAGTACCTGTCGAACGAAACGCAGTACATCTGTCCGGCCAAACTCGATGCCGGCGCCACGCGCGAGCTGCAGCAGATGGTGCTGGCAGCCTATCGCGCCGTCGGTTGCAGCGGCTGGGGCCGGGTCGATGTGATGCGCGACGCGCAAGGTCGCTTCTGGCTGCTCGAAGTCAACACCGCGCCGGGCATGACCGGCCACTCGCTGGTGCCGATGGGCGCGAAGGCGGCCGGCATCGGGTTCGACGAACTGGTCGTGCGCATCCTGCATTCCAGTACCACGGGAGGTGCGCATGGATAGCCGCACCGCCGCCGTCATGCGTCATCCGCGCAAGCCGGTCGCGCCACGCGCCATCGAACGGCTGGAACCGGCACCGGCCGATGGTCGCGTCACGCGCATGCTGATCGCCGCGTTCAGCCTGGTCATCATCGGCGTGACCGCATACGGCGTGAATCTCGCGGTCAACAAAGTCAATTCGCAGCGCATCGAGAAGGTCCACATCAGTGGTGCACTCGCGTTCGTCACCGAAGAGCAGATCAAGCAGACGATAGGAGCCGACGTCAGCGCCAGTCTGGTCAACGCCGATCTCGGCCGCATCAAGCAGAAGCTGGAAGACCTGCCGTGGATCCGCCAGGCCGAAGTGCGGCGCGAATGGCCGGATGCGCTCGATATCACGGTGGAGGAAGAAATCGCGATCGCCCGCTGGGGCAACAAGGAATTGCTGAATCAGCAGGGCCAGGTGTTCGCGCCGGATCGTATCGACGAACAACTGCAATTGCCGTTGCTGGCCGGTCCGGTGAACAGCGAAGGCAAGGTGATGCGGCAGTACCAGGAATTCAACCAGTTGTTGTATCCGCTCGGCGTGCGCATCCGCGACCTCACGCTGCACGACAACGGTTCGTATTCGCTGACGCTGACCAACGGCGTGTGGGTCAAGCTGGGCCGGCAGGATTTGCTCGAGCGGCTGCGCCGGCTGGTGATGTTTCTGCAATCGGAGTTCGGCAAGGACCTGCACGACGTGGAGGCCATCGACCTGCGCTATCGCAACGGTCTGGCGGTGGCGCGGCATGCGCAGGAGAGTGGCAAGGCTGTCACCGGCAAGAAGGGTTCGCTGGTGACGCGATGAGGAGCAACAAGAACCAACCCATGAAGACAATGCAGGTACCACAACATGGCTAACCCCAATGGCAACAACATGATCGTCGGACTCGACATCGGCACCTCGAAAGTGGTCGCCATCGTCGGCGAAGTGAATGCCGATGGCAGCCTCAGCATCGTCGGCATTGGCCGTCATCGTTCGCGCGGGTTGAAGAAAGGCACTGTCGTCAACATCGAATCGACCGTGCAATCGATACAGCGGGCGATAGAAGAAGCGGAGTTGATGGCGGGTTGCCGCATCCATTCCGTGTACGCAGGCATTGCCGGCAGCCACATCCGCAGCATGAACTCGCACGGCATCGTCGCCATCCGCGATCGCGAAGTGTATCCGGCCGACATCGAGCGCGTGATCGACGCGGCGCAGGCGGTGGCGATTCCGGCCGATCAGAAAATCCTGCACATCCTGCCGCAGGAATACATCATCGACTCGCAGGAAGGCGTCAAGGAGCCGCTCGGTATGTCGGGCGTGCGACTGGAAGCGAAAGTGCATCTGGTCACCTGCGCCACCAATGCCTACCAGAACATCGAGAAGTGCATACGTCGCTGCGGCCTGGAAGTGGACGAGATCATCCTTGAGCAATTGGCGTCGAGTTATTCGGTACTGACCGAAGACGAGAAGGAGCTTGGGGTGTGCCTGGTCGACATCGGCGGCGGCACCACCGACATCGCCATCTTCACCGAAGGTGCCATCCGCCACACCGGTGTGATTCCGATCGCCGGCGACCAGGTGACCAACGACATCGCGATGGCACTGCGCACGCCGACCGAATTCGCCGAAGACCTGAAGATCAAGTACGCCTGCGCGCTGTCGCAGATGGCGAGCCCCGACGAAATGATCAACGTGCCCGGCGTCGGCGATCGTCCGTCGCGCGAGCTGTCGCGGCAGGCGCTGGCCGACGTGGTCGAGCCGCGCTACGACGAACTGTTCCACCTGATCCAGGCCGAGATACGCCACAGCGGGTACGCCGATGTGCTGGCGGCAGGTCTCGTGTTCACCGGCGGCACCAGCAAGATGGAAGGCGTGGTCGAACTGGCCGAAGAAATTTTCCACCTGCCGGTGCGCATCGGCATGCCGACCGAAGTGCAGGGTCTCACCGACATCGTCAAGAACCCGACCTATTCGACCGGCGTCGGCCTGCTGATGTACGGCATGAAACATTTGCAGCAACAACAAGGGCGGCAACCGGAGCGCGAGCCGGCGATCAGGATCCTCGAGAAGGTGAAGAAGTTCTTCATCAGGGAGGATTGATTCCGCGTAGGGGCACGTCATGGCGTGCCCGTACATGGGAGTAACAGATTCTGTAGGGGCACGCCATGGCGTGCCCGTACGAGTGGCAGTGAAGGAAGTGCAGGCAGGGATCGCGACAGCAGTGCAACGGCAGTAGCAACAACAGTAGTGTTTTTTTCAATCATGCGGGGGCATACACAATGAGCATTTTCGATATCGTAGATGAGTCACCACAACACGCCGTCATCAAGGTGATCGGCGTCGGCGGCGGCGGGTGCAACGCCGTCAAACACATGATCGCCAAGTCCATCGAAGGCGTGGATTTCATCTGCGCCAACACCGATGCACAGGCGCTCGACAAAGTCAGTTGCCGCACCATCCTCAAGCTCGGTCCGCACGTCACGCGCGGCTTGGGTGCCGGTGGTCGGCCCGAAGTCGGCCGCCAGGCCGCGATGGAAGATCGTGAACGTATCCGCGAAGTGATCGACGGCGCCGACATGGTGTTCGTCACCGCCGGCATGGGCGGCGGTACCGGTACCGGTGCCGCTCCGGTGTTTGCCGAGATCGCACGCGAAATGGGCATC
>DATJXP010000192.1:0-2438 GCA_035500035.1 Candidatus Acidiferrum sp.
CACACGGACAGGGTACGACCCCGTTACCGCGTGTCGCCGGCATCCGGGTGCCAACGCAGTCAGAGAAGACGGCCGATGCTTCACGAAAAACACTTGCTGGACCAATTCCTGGCGGCGGACAAACAACCGCTGCCGGCCGCCACGGGCGCACTGGAACAATTGCAGTCGCTGTCGAGTTGGGAATACTTCAACGTCGGACTGGGTCTGCTGTCGCGCGACATGGAACTGGTCAGTTACAACAGCAGCTTCTGCGACCTGACCGGCCTGCCGCCGGAAACGGTGCTCAAAAGCAATTTCTACGGCATCTTCTCGATGAAACCGGCCGCGATCGGCGCGGTGCGCTCGACGCTGGAGACCGACGGCAGCTGGAGCGGCAAGGTCAAGCTCGGCGAACGCTCGCTGCGCATCGCCATCACCAGCCTGCAAGGCTCCGATCCCACGCTCGCCACCTCGCCGCTGAAGGCCGCCTTCTCCGTCGTGCTGATCGATTACACCGAAGAATTCCGCCAGTTGCAGTTGCTGTCCGAAGCCAAGTTCCAGGCCGAGAAAACCGATCGCGCCAAGTCGCAGTTCCTCTCGCACATGAGCCACGAACTGCGCACGCCGCTCAACGCCATCCTCGGCTTTTCGCAACTGCTCAGCATGGACGACACGCTGACCGACATGCAGATGGACAACGTACGCGAGATCGAAGGCGCCGGCGAATACCTGCTGTCGCTGATCAACGAAATCCTCGACCTGTCGCGCATCGAAGCCGGCCGCATCGAACTGCAGGAAAACACCATCGACTTCGAAAGCCTGCTCAACGAATGCTTCGCGCTGGTCAAACCGCTGGCCGAGAACAAGCAGATCCATCTCGAATACCGCCTGCACGACCATTGCCTGCTGCGCAACGACCACGTGCGGCTCAAGCAGATCCTCATCAACCTGTTGTCGAACGCGATCAAGTACAACCAGGCTGGCGGCCGCGTGCTGGTGCAGTGCAAGGCCACCGAGACTTCGGTGATGCGCATCGAAATTCTCGACACCGGCAACGGCATCCACAACGAACTGCTGCCGTACATCTTCACGCCGTTCGAGCGCCTCGGCGCCGAGAGCCGTCATATAGAGGGTACGGGTATTGGATTGATGATCACGCGCCGTCTGGTCAAGCTGATGAAGGGCGACATCGGCGTCATCAGCCGCAGCGGCGCCGGCAGCCTGTTCTGGATCGACCTGCCGATGCACATCCAGCAGGACGGCGCGATCCTGGCGCGCGGCGACCACTATTCCAGCCTGTTCGACGTCACGCCGGTGTTCGGCCTCGGCCCCAGCGACAGCCGCACGTTCCGCATGATCGCCGACCTGTGCTCGATCCGCACCAGCCTGACCTTCCAGCACGATCACAAGCTGGAAGTGCTTGCCGGCTGGATGCAGCAGCATCGCCACGGCCACGTGATATTGCATGCCTCGCTGTTGCCGCTGATCGCGGCCGCGCCGTCGCTGATGCAGCAACTGGCCAGATTCTCGCTGGTGATCGTCAACGACGACCAGGTCGCCATGCCCGCTTCGGCCGGCCTGACCGGCAATGAACCGACGGTGGTGACCAGGGAGTGCAAGTTCGCCGACTTGCCGATGGTCCTGCTCGACTCCACGGAATCCTGCAAGGTGATCAGACAATGCAACTGACTCCACAGACCACCGAACTGAAAAACTCGCCGATCTTCGTCGTCGATGACGAACCGGTAAACCTGAAGCTGATCGAGCGCGTGCTCGGCACCGAGGGCTACCAGCGCGTGCACTCGATCCAGAATCCGATGGACGTCACCAATCGCTTCCGCAACCTGCGTCCGAACCTGATCCTGCTCGACATCAACATGCCGAAGATGAACGGCTTCGACGTGCTGGAACAACTCAAGCTCGAAGCCGGTGACACGCTGCCGCCGGTGATCTTTCTCACCGCCGAGATGGCCGCCAACAACCGCGCCAAGGCGTTCGAACAGGGCGTGCTCGATTTCATCAGCAAACCGTTCAACCGCCAGGAACTGCTGGCGCGCGTGCGCAACCTGTTGACGCTGGAACTGGCGCACCAGGAACTGACGCAGAAAAAGAACAACCTCGAAGCGATGGTCAGCAATCGCACCGAAGCGCTGCGCCGCTCGCAGCTGCAAGTGGTGCAGGTGCTCGGCAAGGCGGCGGAATACCGCGACAACGAAACCGGCGCCCACATCCTGCGCATGAGCAACATCTCGGCACACCTGGCCAAGGTGATGGGCCACGGCGACGACTTCGTCAACCTTTTGCTCAATGCCAGCCCGATGCACGACGTCGGCAAGATCGGCATACCCGACCACATCCTGCTCAAGCCCGGCAAGTTCACCCCGGAAGAGTGGGAAGTCATGAAGACCCACACCGTGCTCGGGCACGAGATATTGAAGAACAGCGATTCCGCGATCCTC
>DATJXP010000193.1:0-3856 GCA_035500035.1 Candidatus Acidiferrum sp.
CGGTTGGTGGACTGGTATAGCCGGTGCCACCATTTGTTATTGTTATTATTGGCGACACACTGCCAGGTTGATAAAAAACCGAACCATCCCAAACGAAGTAGCCATTGGTCTGATTCGACACGATCAGGATGTAGGTCGAGCCCCACTGGCTCAAGCCTTGGTTCGTACGCGATGGATTGGTGATCGTGCCGGCTGGCGCAATGGTCTGCGCCACTAACGTGATGGTATTAATGGCGTGTAGCGAACCATCATTATGAAACACGATGCAGTACGGCGTCGTGCCGATGTTGCCGAAGGCAAAGAACGCTATTGTTGCCGAACCACTTTCTTGGTGGATGGGCGCGCCAACGTCGGGCATCGTGCGCAAGAAACGCCGACCGATCGGCATAAAACCGTCGATCCACCAAGCCTGATTGTCGGCCACGCCGGGACGTGTCGTCGACGTGTTGATGCCGGCAAATTCTTCGAAGATCAGCGGCTTGGGCGAGCCAGCCGGGACGTAAGGGTTTTCCTGCTCACCTGTCGGCGGGTTGACCTGAAAGGCATCAGACATTGCTGCCTTCCTTGACAAAAACTACCGAACGTTCTAAAGCTACCGCATGAGAGGCCATAAAAATGCGCACAACGATCTCAGCGCAAAATTTATAAGAACTATTTTTAAGTACGCCCCAACGACAGGGATGTTGTTCTGGAAAGTAACGCTGTCTAAACGCGCACCCGCGGGTATGCGCGCTGGCACGCTCGATGATCAAGGGCGAATCAAGATTGGTATCCGCGGTAAAGAATACTTCGCACATCGGATCATTTGGGTTTTGGTAACTGGTAAATGGCCAAAATTTGAAATTGACCATCGCAATCAAATAAAATCTGACAATCGATGGCACAATCTTAGAGAAGCGACGAGTTCGCAAAACCATCGCAACCGCGGCGTCCCGAAGAACAACCAAAGCGGCTATAAAGGTGTTTGTTACGACAACAGTAAACAAGCGTGGCTCGCAACCATCAATATTAAAGCAAAGGGGCGCAAACGCCATATTCATATTGGCTGGTTTTCTACAGCTAAAAAAGCGGCGGCTGCTTATAAAGAAGCTGCAATCAAAATACATGGCTCCGCGTGGGCTAATTTTTGACATTACCAGCGACCGTATGGGTTCGTTGCCCTGCCGACGCGTGCATACTGCGAATAGTTCAAGGCAAACTTCTCGTACATGTCGAGCATCGCCTTGGCGGCGTTGTAGTTCTGCAATTCAAGAAATGCGAGATGCGTGGCATAAAACATCACGGCATCCTGCCACGGCATCGGCAGCGCTTCGATGTCGGTGTCGGTCGCAAGATCATTCGGCAGCACCTGACAGTCCCACTCCACCTGGTAGGACTGGCTCGGCAGCGGGTAGAGCAGCAGCGTGCCTTGCGTGCCTTGCCCAAATTGCGTGAAGAACGTCGGGATGTACTGGTACTGGAACGGATATTGGCGCACCATCGACTGATAGACGCTGAACGGGTACTGCGGCAGGCTATAACGATAGTTCGAATAGATGATGCTGACGCCGCGGACGTAATAGACCGCCGAGCACCCAGGATTGCCGCTCAGATCGATGCTGCTGTACGGATAGGTTTCCTGTCCCTGATTGAGCTCGTTGAGCC
Source organism: Candidatus Acidiferrum sp. (assembly GCA_035500035.1). Lineage (GTDB taxonomy): Bacteria > Pseudomonadota > Gammaproteobacteria > Pseudomonadales > Pseudohongiellaceae > CAILUG01. The sequence goes on from DATJXP010000193.1 coordinate 1,645, forward strand.
AGGTCAGCGTCGGCGTTGCTTCCGCGCCGGTTCCGGTCGGATCGGTGATCGTCAGCACCGGCTGGAAATAGCCGGCGCCTTCGACGACGCTGGTCACGCCGGTGATCATGCCACCGCCGACCGTCGCAGTCGCCGTTGCCTGCACACCGTTCGGGCTTGGCAGATAACCGCTCGGAAAATCCGGCGCCGACACCACGCAGGTCGGGCTTGCGCTATACCCCGATCCCTGCTGCGTCACGGTCCATCCGGTGATCGAACCGGAGATCGGCGTCAGCACGCGAATGCACTGCGCCCGCATCGCGATTTCGCGCCGCGCACGGTTGATGTACTTGATCAGATCGTCGGGGTTTTCGAACGTCTGCCGCTGCTCACGCAGCAGGCGCTGCACGTCCTGCATGTAGGTGAACAGCATTAGGCACCACCCGGCTGCCCGCCAGCCGCCTTGCTGATGCCCAGCTTGTTGGCTTGCGCAGGATCACCCGCCTGGCTGTACTGGTAACGCAGCGTGCTCGGATTGGCAGCGGTGCGCCCCCGCTCCACGAACTTGGCGTAGTGATTGTACATGCGCTCGGCATCGCCCTGCCGCGCCTGGGTCTGTGCCGACAGCAGGGCGTAATAGGCGGCGAAGAACGGCACCGCGTCGGTCCACAGATACGGGATCGCTTCAACATCGGCATCGGCGGCGAGCGCATTCGGATAGCACACGCAATCAAGTGCAAGCGTGTAAGCCTGATCGGGGATGGGATCGAGATAGAGGCTGCCGCTACCGCCAGATCCTGTCGTGCCGGGCGCCGCACCCTGACCGAACTGCGACCACGTGACAGGCGCGCCGCTCGCCGGCGCTACCACGTTGAGATTGTACTGCATGAACCATTCCCACGGCCGCGATGTAATGATCTTGTAGCCGCTGCCGGAGATGTAGAGCGCCTGACGAACGTTGATGACACCCTGAATGCCGTTGGACACGGACACGCCGGTTGAAATCGACGAAAAATCGTAATTGCGGGTGCCCGGCGTCAACGTCAGCGCGCCAAGGAAACGCACGCACTCTGCTTCGCCGGCCAGTTGCCCGCGCGCCGTGTTGATATAGACCGTGAGATCGTCGGGAGAATAGAGCGCAGTTGGCGCCTTGGGGTTCTGCAGCAACCGCTGGGTCGCGTTCAAATAGCTGGTCAGCACGGCAGAACCTCCTGCCGTTTCCTATCACACTTTGCGCAAAACGGGGTTGGCGAAGGTGCTGCGCTCGGGGTCAAATGTGTACCAGCTTTGCGAGCCATCCGGGTTCTTACAGAGAAACTGCGTGCCGTTCTGCATGGCATTCTGCATCGCGCCAAACGAACCCGATACCGAATCCGCGACCTTGATGTTCTTCACAGGGGTAGGGAGCCCGTCTGCACGAGCTCCCTTCACCGCCAGTGAATAAGTCTCAGCCATGGCTTACGCCGCGGGCTGCATCGTCGCGATATCGGCTCGCGATCCCATCGTGAGAGCAAGCGTCGGTGCGACGATCGTGCCGGTCGTGCTGAGCGGGTTGACCGCAATGACTGCGGTCGGCGCGCCGTTGCACAGGAACATGCCGCCGTCGTAGATCGTGCCGGTCTGGGTGCCGATCGTGCCGGCCGCTGTGACAGCCAAACCGATCTGCGCCGGGCGTGGACGCCAAGCAAGGCCAATGCTGTGCGGGCTGGCCGCGATCGAACCGGCAACCGGAACGCCGCCGACCGTGGTGAGCAGCGCGGCAACCGTGCCGAAGCCCGTGCCGACGCCGCTGACGCTTGCCGTGGTCACGGTCTGCAGGACGTTGGCCGTCAGCGAACCGCTGGTGCCCGCGCCGGCAACCGACAGCGTGATCTGGTTGGGGTTGCTGAGCGCCGAGCCGTTGTTGGTGCAGAGCGCACCGGTGATCGAACCGCCACCGGTGATGCTGAACACGATCGTGGCCAGCGTGATACCGGTCGCAATGTTCGGTTCGGTAGGCGACGGCAGCGCCACGACCGTGAACGCAGTCGGGTAGCCGGCGCCGGCGTTGAGAAGGCTGAAGCCCGCGGCGAGGCTGAGCGTGCCGCTGCTGATGGCGCAGAAACCGGATGCCGGAATGCCGCCAACGCCGTTCGGATTGTTGGTGGCCGGCGGCGGTGCCGGGATGAACACTTCGGGCGGAACGCCGTAGCCAGCACCAGCCGAGATGACGGTCGAGGTAAGCTGCCCGCCG
>DATJXP010000194.1:0-12763 GCA_035500035.1 Candidatus Acidiferrum sp.
GACTGCGCGACATGGAGACATGGAAAGGTGCTGCATGCTGGAGATCGACGACACGGCTGAAGGTGATGGATTCCGGGTGCGAATGGACGGCATCCCGGTACCGTTGTTGCTGCTCGACATGCACGGCTCCATCACCGCGGCCAACCCGGCCGCCGCACAATGTTTCCATTGCACGCCGGACCGCCTGCGCGGTTCGCATCTCTGCGACTGGCTGGCGCCGTCGATCCGCGGCTCCGTCAGCGAAAAACTCCATCACTACGTCGAACAAGGCGTGCTGCGCAAATACCTGCGGCTGAGCACCGACATGCTGGCGCGCCGGCTGGAAGGTTCCGAGTTCCCGGTACAGATCAACATCAAGTCGGAAACGATCGATGGCACGTTGCGTTTGCTGGCCGTCATCATCGACGCCTCCGAAAAGTTCCAGGACCACAACCGCTACAAGCTCAGTTTCGAGCAATCGTCGGAAGGGCTGCTGATCACCGCGTTCGACGGCCGCATCCTTGCCGCCAATCCAGCGCTGCTCAACCTGTTCAAGTATTCCGAAGCCGAACTGGTGGGCCAATCGGTGGACATCCTGCTGCCGGCCGCCAACCAGTCCGCGCATCGTCATTACCGCGAAGCCTTCATGGCCAAGCCGTCATTGCGCCGCATGGGCATCGGCAAGGATCTGTTCGGGGTGTGCAAGGACGGCGAGCTGATTCCGATCGAAGTCGGGCTGGCGCCGTTCAGCGGCAACACCGAAATCCTCGTCACCGTGCTCGACATCCGCGAGCGCAAGAAGATCGAGAAAGAGCGCGCCAACCTCGAAGCCAAAATCCAGCAGACGCAAAAACTCGAAAGCCTCGGCCTGCTGTCCGGCGGCATTGCGCACGACTTCAACAACATCCTCACCGGCATCGTCGGCAACGCCGAACTGGCGATGCTGGAACTGCCGCCGATGTCGGCTGTGCGCCGCTACCTGCAACGCATGCTCGATGCCTCTTATCGCGCCGCCGAACTGTGCGAACAGATGCTGGCCTATTCCGGCGGCGGCAAGCGCATCCACGAGAAATTCAGCCTGAACCAGTTGATCGAATCGACGCTCGACCTGCTGCACATCTCGATTTCGCAGAACGCCACGCTCGGCCTGCATCTGGCGCGCGAGCTGCCGCCGGTCGAAGGCGACATCACCCAACTGCGCCAGGTCATCATGAATCTGGTGATGAACGCCTCCGAGGCAATGGGCGGCAAGCACGGTGTCATCAACATCACCACCGGCGTGATGGACCTGTTTCCGGTGCAGCACAGCGACATCCCCGGCCCGATGGAGGAATTCAAACCCGGCAAGTACGTCTATCTGCTGGTGTCCGACAACGGCACCGGCATGTCGAAGGAAGTGCAGGCGCGCATCTTCGATCCGTTCTTCACCACCAAATTCACCGGCCGCGGTCTCGGTCTCGCCGCCGTGCTCGGCATCGTGCGCAATCACAACGGCGTGATCCGCGTGTACAGCGAGGAAGGCATCGGCACCAGTTTCCGCATTTTGCTGCCGTGCCAGGGCGAAGGCATGGAGCTGCAGAACGAACCGGAAATCATCAAGGGTTCCGGCACCATCCTGATCATCGACGACGAGAGCAACGTGCATCAGGTGGTCGGCGACTCGCTGCATCTGTGGGGTTACACCACGATGTCGGCGCACGACGGCCGCGAAGGACTCGAACTGTTCAAGCTGCACCAGAAGGATCTGAAGCTGGTGATCCTCGACCTGACGATGCCGCAGATGAACGGCGAGGAAACCTATCGTCACATCCGCCAGTTGAACCAGGACATCCCGGTCATCATCACCAGCGGCTATTCGGAGCAGGACATCCTCAACCGCTTCGTCGGCCACGGCATCGCCGGTTTCCTGCAGAAGCCGATCAGCCCGTTCCGGCTGCGCGACCTCGTGCACAAGATCCTGCAGCAGGAGTAGCCCCGCTCACGAATTCTTCAGCAGGCCGTAGCGGTTCTCCGGCTTGTATTTGCGCACCTGCGGCAGGAAGCGCAGCCAGAACGCGCTGGGAATTTCGCCGACTTGATAATCGATCACGGCAGGCAGGTTCAGCGCGATCAATTCCCGCAGCGACTGTTGCATCTGTTCGACCGTGGTGACGCGGCGCGCCGCCACGCCGAAACTGTCGGCGAACTTGACGAAATCCGGATTGACCAGCGTGGTGCCATGCGCACGGCCGCCATAGCTGCGGTTGAGGATCATCTCGACGTTCTTGTACGAACCGTCGTTGATCACCAGCATGACGACGGCAATGCCGAACTGCACCGCGGTGGCCAACTCCTGGCACGCATACATGAAACCGCCATCGCCGACCAGGCACACCACCGGCGCCTCGGGCCGGCCTATCTTGGCGCCCATCGCCGTGCATGGCCCGAAACCGAGCGTGCCTTGATAGCCTGAACTCAAATAGGTGCGCGGCTTGTAAACGGGATACAGATCGAGCGCGGCATGATTCAACTGGGTGACGTCGGCCACCAGGATGCCGTCTTCGCCAAGCTCGGCGCGGATCGCCTCGACGATGCGACGCGGCATGGCCAACGGTTGCAACTGCTGCGCGCATTCGGCACGTACCGCCACCAGCACATCGGCCAGCTCGCACCGCTTGCGCAGATATTTCGGCAATGCTTCGCACACGGCTTCGACGAATGCTCCAACCTCGGCATGGATCGCATACAACGGCACCGGCAAGCGGTGCAACTCGGTGTGATCGATGTCCACCTTGAAGATTTTCAGGTCGTCGTCGTGACCCCAGTTGTAAACCGGCGCATACAGCCGCGTGCCGAGTGCGAGCACCGCATCGGCCTTGCCCCACAATTTATTGGTGGCGAATTGCGAGAACGCCAGCGGATGGCGCGCGTCGAGCGTGCCGAGCCCGTTCTCGCTCATGCCGACCGGCGCGCCGAGCATTTCCGCCAGCCGCTTGACGGCATCGCCCGCCAGCGCGGCACCGCCGCCGGCAACGATCAGCGGAAACCGTGCCGCGGCCAGCGCCTGTGCAACGGTCTCCACTTGTTGCGGCTGCAAGGCCGGCACCAACTGTTCGGTGCGCGCCGGCGGCAACGCCGGCGCTTCCATCTGGATGCGCACGATGTCGGACGGCAATTCGAGATAGACCGGGCGCGGCCGGAACGAGCGGATCTGCTCCAGCGCTTCGTTGATCAGCGGCGCCAATTGCGCCGGCTCCTCCACCCGCACCGCCCACTTGGTGAGACTGCGGGCGATGCCGATGGCGTTGTCGAGTTCGTGCAGCACGCCGACGCCGGAGCCGATGAACATGCGTTCGCTCTGGCCGACCAGACACAGCAACGGACTGTTGCAGGCATGCGCCGTCAGCATGCCGGTGGTGGCGTTGAGAAAGCCGGGGCCGGGCACCACCAGCATGACACCGATCCGATTGGTGACCTGCGCATAACCGAACGCCATCAACGCCACGCCTTGCTCGTGGCGGGCGTGATACAGCCGGATGCGGTCGCGCACGTCGTGCAGGCCGGCAAACACCGGGTCGAGCTGCACGCCGGGAATGCCGAACAGGGTATCGATGCCATTGGCCGCCAGGGCTCTGGCCACCACTTCGCCGCCGCTCAACAACGCCATGACATCCCCCGCTCTGCCGCAAAGCCGGCATTTAAGCACAAAGGACCTGCGTACATGCGCCTCCACTATCCATAATGCCTGCTCCATGCCTGTGGTACAGTTTCACGGCCTTATGCCGTTATGCATGGAAGCACGCGATCATGTCAGTCACCGGAGCAACCACAGACCATGCATAGAGTGCGATCCCCCGCGGTAGTGGTCTGTCTGTGGGTGCTGTTGCTCACCGGCCTCGGCGTTTATGCCGCCTTGCGCAGCTACCGTTCCTCGCTGCAAACCGAATTCGACGGCATTGCCGCCACCCGCATCACCACGCTGCAACGCAACCTCGACGAAAAGCTGCTGATCCTGCAGTCGATGCATTCGCTGTACAGCATCTTCGACGGCAAACCGCAGCCGCAATTCCGCCGTTTCGTACAACCGTTCGAGCACAGGCTCGACGGCGTGCGCGCGCTGCAATGGGTGGTGCCGGTGCGCGCCGACGAACGCGAGCGGTTCGAGCAGGAATTGCGCCGGCAAGGCATCGAGGACTACCAGATCACCGAGCGGGCGCCGGACGGCCAAATGGTGCGGGCCGCGGCGCGCGACCTGTACTTTCCGATTTATCCGTTGCTGCCGCTCGATCCGCACGAGGCCAGCTTCGGCTTCGACGTCGCTTCGCACGCGGTGCGCAAGAACGCGCTCGACCGTGCGATAGCCAATCGCCGCACGGCCGCTTCCGGTCATATCGAATTGCTGCAGGAAAACGGCTCGCCCGGCTTCATGGTGGTCGATCCGCTGTTCGGGCGCAGCGACGAACTGCTCGGCCTCGTGATGGGCATCTTCCACGTCAACAGCATCGTCGAAGCAGTGACCTCGCAATTCGCGCCGGAAGCGCTGCGCATCGACATCGACGATGCCGACGACGACAGTCCGCTGCCGATCTACAGCGACGATCTGCATCCGCTGGCCGCCGCCACGTGGTGGCAACGCACGTTCACGCCGCACACTCATACCAGTCCGTTGATGGTGGCCGACCGTCATTGGCTGATCGACGTCAGCGCCTCGCCCGGTTACCTGGATCGCCGGCCTCCGCTGGGCGCCATGCTGGTGCTGGGCAGCGGCCTGCTGCTGGCGCTGGTACTCGCCATCTACCTGACGATGCGCAGCCGGCACGAGGAACGCCTGCACGCGGCCGAGAACCAGCGCATCGCGCTGGAAAACCAGCTGTTGCGCTCGCAGCGGCTGGAAGCGATAGGCCAACTGGTCGGCGGCATAGCCCACGACTTCAAGAATCTGCTGCACAGCATCGTCGGCAACGTCGAGCTGCTCGGTTATGAGCTGACCGAAGTCAAACCGCAGATTCGCCACCACCTGCTGCACATCGAGCGCGCCGCCCATCGCGGCAACGGGCTGATCCAGAAAATGCTGAGCTTCAGCCGCAACGAACGCACCGAACCGTCGCCGCAGCATCTGCCGCCGCTGGTGGAAGGCACCGTCGCCATGCTGCGGCCGCTGATTCCCGCCAACATCAGTCTGAAAGTGGCGATCGAAAAAGGCCTGCCGCGCGTCGTCATCGATCCCACCGGATTCGACCAGATCCTGGTCAACCTGTGCATCAACGCGCGCGACGCCATCGATGGCACTGGCCACATCCATGTGAACCTCGGGCTCAATCCAATGCCGCAGCAACGCACCTGCCTGTCATGCAAACAGCCGTTTGCCGGCGAGTTCGTCGTGCTGTCGCTCAGCGACAGCGGCAGCGGCATCCCGCACGACGTGATGACGCACATGTTCGATCCGTTCTACACCACCAAGGGTCCCGGCAAGGGCACTGGCCTGGGATTGGCCATCATCCACAACATCGTGCATGGCAGCGGCGGCCACATCCTGATCGACACCGAAACCGGCCTCGGCACCACCTTTCACATCCTGTTCCCGATCGAACAGCAAGCCGCCGCATTGCGTATTGCCTGAAGCGGGGCTAAGTTGCCGGCATGATCCTGCACGAAGATCACGACGGCATCCCCATCATCACGCTGTTGCCCAACCGTTCGGCGACCTGGCAGCAGACGCGGCTGTTCGTCGCGGCCATCTGCGCCACCACGCTGACCATCGGCATGGCGCTGGCGGTGATCGGCGCCTGGATGGTATTGCCGTTTTCCGGGCTGGAAGCGGTGCTGGTGGCGTATCTGTTCTACCGTGTGTGCCTGTCCACCTATCAACGCCAGGTCATCACTTGCGGTACCGACACCATCACCGTGCAGTTCGGCATCCACTTTCCCAAACGCAGTTGGCAACTCGAGCGCAGCCGTACCCGGCTCAGCGTCGATGCGCCGGCGCATCCGCTCGATCCGTTGAAACTGGTGATCGCCGACGGCACCCACAGCATCGAGCTCGGTCACTTTCTCAACCGCGACGACAAGGAACAAGCGCTGGCAGCGTTACGCCAGGCCGGCTTGCCGGTGCGGCACGTGGTCGAGTACGGATTGCGGCAGGTTTAGTTTAGTCTGCTCTGCTTTTGGCATCTGCGCAGATGCCAAGCCTACAGATGGCCAATCAGATTGGATTCACTCGCCTTTGGCGATGGGCCGGCGCGGATCGGTGATCCACTCGCTCCACGAGCCGGCATACAGCGCCGGCAACGGCAGGCCGGCGACTGCCATCGCCAGCACGTTGTGGCAGCCGGTGATGCCGGAACCGCAGTAACTCACCACCGGCTTGCGGCCATCGCTCACCGGCGCGAACTTGTCGCGCAATTCCTGCGGCGTCTTGAAACGGCCATCGCTGCGCAGATTGGCGGCGAACGGCGAACAGGTTGCGCCGGGGATGTGGCCGGCGACCGGATCGATCGGTTCCACGTCGCCCTTGAAGCGCGGTGGATCGCGCGCATCGATCAGGTACTGGCGCGCGCCATCGACCGCGTCGGCTTCAAGCAGTTGCACCAACGGCGCCAACGCTGAATACCGATCTTCGACTTGTAGCCGCGGAGCCGGCACGACAGTGGTGGTCGGCAATCCTGCCGCAATCCACGCCGGCCACCCGCCGTCGAGCACCACTACGTCGGCGTGACCTATCCACAGCAGCATCCACCACATGCGGCCCGCACTGGCACCGCCAGCATCGTCGTACAACACCACCTTGCACTCGGGCGTGATGCCCAGCTTGCGCACGGTATTTATCCACGCGGCTTTCTCCGGCAACGGATGCCGGCTGGTCTTGCCGGCAACGTGCGGCGCGCTGAGCTCGCGGTTCACATCGATGAATACCGCACCCGGCACATGGCCGGCGGTGTAGGCGGCGGCACCGGCCGCCGGATTCATCAACGCAAAGCGGCAATCGAACAGGCGCAGTTGCGGCTGCGGCAACAAGGCGTGCAATTGTTCAGCAGTGATCAGCGGATGCATACAAGGGCCTCGGTGGAATACCTGTCGAACATTGACCGGCAAAGTTACACCAAAGCCGCCCGCCATGGCCGACCCAAGGGATTTTGTTCCATATTTGGGGTTTCCAAATGCCGCAGGCACTGTACAATTCGCGCCTCGCCACGCACGGAGAGGTGCCGGAGTGGCCGAACGGACCTGATTCGAAATCAGGCAGACCTTCACGGGTCTCTAGGGTTCAAATCCCTACCTCTCCGCCAATTCATGAAAGGGTCTTGTCGGTACTTACAAGATCAGTGCGCAGATCAGGTTGATCTGCTTCGAGCGCCGCAGGCGCTTTCCATGCCTCACCCCAGTAGCTACTCATCTGATCATTGCGCAGACCAGTGTTGGTTTACTTCGAGCGCCGCGGGCGCCTCCTCATGTGCCAGCCTTGCTGCTACTGGCAAGACTTGCTCGCAGATCAGGGTTGGTTTACTTCGAGCGCGGCGGGCGCTTTTCACCTTCCCTCTGGCACCGCGGGCGTGCATCATTTGTCGCGCTACCGTTGAGGGAGATCGTCATGATTCGTCAAACGATATACATCATCAGTGCAATTGCTTTGCTCGCTGGTACCAGCGTAGCGGATGCCCACCACTCGCTTGCCTTGTTCGATCTCAGCAGGTCGTTGTGGATCAAGGGCACCGTCGTGCGCTACCAGCACCGCGACCCACACGCGATGATCACGCTGGAGGAGCACAAGCCGGACGGCACGATCCAGCGATGGGAAATCGAAGGCCCGCGGCTGGGTCGCATCGAACTGCTCGGTGTCGATGAGCATTTCATCCAGGTCGGCGAAGTGCTGGAGTTCTGCGCCTTTTATCTACGCGACGAAGAACTGGGCCGCCGCCTCTCGCCCGATCCGACCGCGAAGGAAGTGCACTTCGTGCACGGCCAGGTGCTGGTGAAGCCCGACGGCAAGAAGTGGATGTGGGGTCCGTACGGCCAGCTCGACAAGTGCGTGCCGCGCGATCAATGGGGCACCATCCTGCACGGCAAGGCTCCGCTGCCGAACCAGTAGATTCCTGCGTTTTGCTGCCGGCTTGACCGGATGCATTCGACTTGGCACAGTCCGCACCAGTGCGCTGCTTTGGCGCCTCCTGTCCGCGGCAAGGGATCATCCCACAAAGCATTACCTGCGCTAGAAGCCTACCTTCTTTCAGCCTGCATGAGCGGACACTGGCATCGATGAAAGGAGGTCTCATGACCACTGACAGCCCCAGTCCGACCGCGTCGTTGGCGCTACCCGCCCTGCCCGATCTGGGCCATCTGAAAAAAACAAGCCAAGCAATTGCTAAGCGCCGCGCGTGTGCAAGACGGCGCAGCACTGCAAACCATTGCCGCCTTCCATCCGCGCCCTGGCGAATTCGCCACGTTGCGCGATGCGCAGCTCGCGGTGGCGCGTCGCTACGGCTTCGACGCCTGGGAGCAACTGAGTCGCGAAGTGGAATTGCGACAACTGCGTCACGGCAATCTGGCCGAGCAGGCGCGGCGCGTCATCGACCACGCCTGCCTGCGCTACAACGGCGATGACCAAGCCTGGCGCTATGCGCGCGCCGGCGAATGGCTGCAACAATTACCTGCACTGACGCAACGCGATTTCCATTGCGCTCTCGCCGCCGCCGATCTCGACGCCGTGCAAGATTTTCTGCGCCGCGACCCGACGCTGGCCACGCGCAATGGCGGTCCGCGCGATTGGCCGCCGCTGGCTTACGTGACTTACAGTCGTGTCGAACAGAATCCCGCACAGGCGGTTGCCGTCGCGCGTTTGCTGCTCGACCACGGCGCCGCAGCCGATGCGCAAGTACCGCTCGGCAGTCCCGGCTTCACACCGATCACCGGCGCCATCGGCGAAGGCGAGCGCGGGCCGGTTGCCTGCATACCAAACCCCTGCGCCGACGAATTGGTGACGCTGTTGCTGGACGCCGGCGCCAACGTCAACCAGAGCCAGGCCCTGTACAACACGATGCTGGGCCACACGCTGCTCAAGTGGTTGCGGCTGTTCGTGCAACGCGGACTCAACGCCAGCGACCTGACCAACTGGAGTGCCGACAACCCAGTAGTGCTGTTCGACTTTCTGTTGAGCCAGGTGGTACTGCAAGGTCAGCTCGAGCTGGTGCAATTCCTGCTCGAGCACGGTGCCAATCCCGATGCTGTCAGCGTTTACAACCAGCGCAACTGTCATGCCAACGCGCAACTGGTGGCGCGCAGCGACATTGCCGAGTTGTTGCTGCAACACGGCGCCAAGCCGGTCAAACTCGGCATCGACGACCAGGTGCGGGTTGCTTGCGGCGTGCGCGACCTGCCGCGCGCGCAAGCCCTGCTGCGGCAGCACCCTCAGTTGTTGCAAGACAACGAACTGTTCCGCGACTGTGCCATGGTCGATGTGGCGACCTGCCTGTGGTTGCTCGATCAGGGCTACGACATCAACACCAGAAACCGCAACGGCCAGACCGTGCTGCACAATTACGCGCTGTGGAACGATGCCGACGCCGTACGCCAATTGCTCGCTCGCGGCGCCGATCCCGACTTGCAGGAATATCACTACCAGGCCACGCCGCTCGGGCTGGCCTTGCATCATCATCACTGGCCGGTGATCGACGTGCTGGCGCCGGTTGCCAACAACCTGTTCGACGTCTGCCGTGTTGCCGACAGCAAGCGCGCGGCGCTGTTGCTCGCACGCGACGCTTCACTGGCGCAACAACGCACGCCGATGGGCAACACGCTGCTGCACATCGTCAGCCAGGCCAGGCAGGACGACCCTGATTACGACGCCAGCGTCGCCACCATCGGCGTGTTATTGCAATACGGCGTCGATCCACTGGCGCGCAACAACCAGAACAAAACGCCGGCGCAGTGGTATCGCCAGCTCGGCATGGACGAACTGGCGGATTACCTGCAACGACGGATCAGCCACTAGCGGAGATTCCGGCACTCGCGCGCAGGGAATCCGTCACTTCGGATTTTTCGCACGCTCGATCGCTTCAGTGATGTAGCGGCGCGCTTCGTTGGCGCCGCGCCAGTCTTCGATCTTCACCCACTTGCCGGGTTCGAGATCCTTGTAGTGCGCAAAGAAATGCTCGACCTGCTTCAGCGTGATCTCCGGCAGATCGTCGTAGTTGTGGATGGCATCGTAGCGCTGGGTAAGATGATTGTTCGGCACTGCGATCACCTTCTCGTCCTTGCCGGCGTTGTCTTCCATGATCAGCACGCCGATCGGCCGCACGTTGATGACGCAACCGGGCAGCAGCGGGCGCGTGTTGCAGATCAGTACGTCGATGGGATCGCCGTCTTCCGACAGCGTGTGCGGAATGAAACCGTAATTGCCGGGATACGACATCGGCGTATACAGAAAACGATCCACCACCAGCGCGCCGGCCTCCTTGTCCATTTCGTACTTGATGGGCTGGCCGCCGATGGGCACTTCCACCAGCACGTTGACGTCAAAGGGAGGATTCTTGCCGATCTTGATGGCTTCGATGCGCATGGGGTTGCTCCGTAAAAAAGGGCGCGATTATACCGAGTGACAAAAATTGGCGGAAAGCGCTTTCTTCCGCTACAACCAGCTCAGGCCCTCACCCGATGCGTGGCGGCTTGTTTCTTTATTATCTCATATTGAGATATACTTCAATCAGTCAAGGACGACGACATGAGGGTCATCAGCAACCAGGCTTTGATTGCTGTTCGTACGAAAGGTGCTTACTCACACATCATATGAATACTGGAGACCATGACATGTTGGCACTGAAGGATATCTCATTGCACTACACTGCCCTGTGCTCGAATGTGCCGCTCAAGCCCATACGCACAGAGCGCGACTACAGGGCTGCGGTAAAAGCTCTGAACGGCATGATGGATGCCGGCGTTACCAGCGAAAGACACCCGTTGGCAAACTTGCTTGCGCTGCTGGGCAACCTCATCGGCATTTACGAAGAAACAAAACTGAAGCACCAGCAGGCCACACCGGCAGGAGTCATGCAATTCCTGATGGAGCAGCATGGTTTGAGCCAGAAAAGCCTGCCGGAAATCGGCAGCCAAGGTGTAGTCTCCGAGCTGTTGGCAGGGAAAAGGGCCTTGAACTTGCGGCAGATCCACTTGCTCGCAAAACGATTCAACGTGTCGCCGACGGTGTTCTTTGCCGACCTCGAGGTGACGTCAGCCCGGGCAAAAACGAAACTATAGCGTTCGTTACTCGTACCGCAGCGCCAGCACCGGCTTGACGCCGGCCGACTTGATCGCGGTCAGACTCACTGTGAGCGCAGTGACGGCCAGCACCAGCAACGCGGCCACTACGCACAGCAACGGCAACCACCAGCGCTCGATCTGATACGGAAACCGTTGCAGCCATTGCAGCATGGCCCACACCGCCACCGGCCACGCCAGCAGGTTGGCCCAGCATACCGGTTGCGCGAATTGGCGCACGAACAGCAGCAAGATGATGCGGATGTCGCCGCCCAGCACCTTGCGGATGCCGATTTCCTTGGTGCGTCGCCGCGTTTCGAACGCAACCAGACCGTAGAGACCCATGCACGCCACCACGACGGCCAACGCGGAAAACGCCACCAGCAGCCGGCCTTCGTTGGCCTCGCGTTCGAATTCGTTGCGCACGTTGTCGGCGGCGAAGCCGACATAAGGCCGGCCGAAACCCACGGTGCGGCTCCACAAGCGCTCGAGATCAGACCGTATCGTCGTCAGCGCCGCCGCATCGACCTTGGCGGTGATGAACCACGGATTGTCGGTACCCAGGCTGAAGATTTCGCCGCCGGGTACGGCACGCAACGAGGCGAACTGGCTGTCGGCCACCACGCCGATGATCTGGCGCGGCGCGAAATGCGCGACCTTGTCGGGACCGGTGTACGTGCTTTGGATGATGGCATCGACCGCCTGTTGCGGACTGTCGAATCCCAGCGCCTTCACTGCCGTGGCATTCACTACCAGGCGATCGGGCGATCGGGTTGCCGGCAGCGGACTGCCGGGCGGTGGCGGCGCGACGATGGGATCGAGCGCACGCTGGAAAAACCGGCCGGCCAGCAGGCGCATGCCGTAAATGTCGGCAAAATCGTAATCGACTTCGTAGATGTTCACGTTGACGTCAGTGGCGGCCGCCGCGTCATGACGATAGGTGCCCGTCATCATGGCGCCGAGCGGGCTGTTGGCCTGACGCGAGGCAAAGCTGACCTGCCCGACGCCGGGCAACGCGGCGATGCCGTCGCGCAACGCATTGGCCTTGCCCTTGGCCACCGGATCGAACATCGCCACCGATACCACCCGCTCCGGCTGGAAGCCGGGATCGCGGCCGCGCAGGTAGTCCAGTTGCAAGTACAACACCAGCACCGCCACGATCAGACCGATGGCAATGGCAAACTGGCAGGCCACCAGCAGGTTGCGCAACGCCGCGCCGCCAGACCTGCCGCCGGCCGGCTTGAGCAGGCGTTCCGGTTCGAAGCGCGCCTGTACCAGCGCCGGATAAAACCCGCCCAGCCCGGCCACGACAAGACCCAGCGACAGCAGCACCGCGAACGTGCGGCCATCGGTGACTACCAGTTGCAGTTGCGTATGCATCAGCGTGGCGAACCCGGGCAACGCCAGTTCGGTCAGCGCCAACGCCAGCACCAGCGCGATGGCCGTCAGCAGCAGCGCTTCGCCGAGAAACTGCAGCACCAGGTTGGCGAAGCCGGCGCCGGCCGCCTTGCGGATGCCGACCTCGCGCTGGCGCTCCACGCTGCGCGCCACCGACAGG